>CALPKO020000024.1 GCA_943324165.2 Bdellovibrio sp. ZAP7
ACTGGTACAGATCTTAATGATCCAAATGCGCAAGATGATAAAACGGCCACAGGAGAGTTTCACATCCCGAAAGGAAAAAAAATACTGTTCAAAATGAGGTCGCAAGATGTATTACATTCTGCATACATGCCTCACTTTCGTGCACAGATGAATTGTGTTCCTGGTATGGTAACTCAATTTGCTTACACGCCTACTATAACAACTGTTGAACGTAGAATTATGCCCGACATGTTAGAAAAGATTGATAATATCAACAAAATTAGAGCTAAAAAAACGCAAGAATTAATTGCACAAGGAAAGCCTGGTTTAGATCCTTATCAGTTTGATTACCTTTTGTTATGCAACAAGATTTGTGGGGCTTCTCATTATAACATGCAAATGAAATTAGTAGTAGATACTCCCGCTGATTTCAAACAATGGTTAGCTTCAAAACCGACTCTTGTTAGCGCATTTAATGAATCTAAAAAAGCCGACGCTCCTTCAACAGATGCTAAAGTTTCTCCGAATTCCGCAGATACTACCAAAGTGCTTGCACAAGTATTAAAAAAATAATTACCTTTATATTATTAAAATTAAAGAATAAAAAATGTCAGCAATAGCAATTGATCACTCACACGACCACGAAGCTGCTCACGAGCACGAACACCACCACAAAGACACGTTTATTACTAAATACATATTTAGTATAGACCACAAAATGATTGCCAAACAATACCTTATTACAGGTATAATAATGGGGGTCATAGGAGTGGGAATGTCAATGTTATTCAGAATGCAGTTAGCATGGCCTGAAGAATCATTCAGGATTTTTAATTTCCTCTTGGGCGACAAGTTTGCTCCGGATGGAGTAATGAGAAATGACATTTATTTAGCGCTAGTAACCATTCATGGAACTATAATGGTGTTTTTTGTATTAACAGCTGCGTTGAGCGGAACGTTTAGTAACTTATTAATACCCTTGCAAATCGGTGCTCGAGACATGGCGTCAGGATTTATGAATATGTTATCTTATTGGATGTTTTTCCTTTCAAGTGTAATTATGGTTTCTTCTCTTTTTGTAGAGTCTGGACCAGCTTCTGCAGGATGGACAATTTATCCGCCTTTAAGTGCACTACCACAAGCAATACCTGGTTCAGGTACTGGTATGACTTTATGGTTAGTGTCAATGGCGATTTTCATTGCTTCTTCTTTAATGGGTTCTTTGAATTATGTTGTTACGGTTATTAACTTAAGAACCAAAGGGATGTCAATGACAAGATTACCTCTTACAATTTGGGCATTTTTTGTCACAGCAATCATTGGAATTGTTTCTTTCCCAGTTTTATTATCAGCAGCATTACTGTTAATAATGGACAGGGCTTTCGGTACATCTTTTTTCCTTTCTGATATTTACATGGCTGGAGAAGTTTTGCATTACCAAGGTGGATCACCAGTTTTATTTGAACATTTATTTTGGTTTTTAGGACATCCAGAAGTTTATATTGTATTGCTTCCCGCGCTAGGAATAAGTTCTGAGGTTATTGCTACAAATTCAAGAAAACCAATTTTTGGTTACAGAGCAATGATTGCATCGATTCTAGCAATTGCATTTTTATCTACAATTGTTTGGGGTCATCACATGTTTATCTCAGGAATGAATCCGTTTTTAGGTTCCGTATTTACGTTCACAACCTTATTAATCGCAATTCCTTCTGCTGTTAAAGCTTTTAATTATATTACCACGCTTTGGAAAGGTAATCTGCAATTGAATCCCGCAATGCTATTTTCTATTGGATTGGTTTCTACTTTTATTACAGGAGGATTAACAGGGATTATTTTAGGAGATAGTACATTAGATATTAATGTGCATGATACTTATTTCGTTGTAGCTCACTTTCACTTAGTAATGGGGATTTCTGCACTTTATGGAATGTTTGCAGGAATTTATCATTGGTATCCAAAAATGTTTGGTAGAATGTTAAATAAAAATTTAGGGTATATTCACTTTTGGGTTACAGCAATATGTGCTTACGGTGTTTTCTTCCCAATGCACTTCATTGGAATGGCAGGTTTACCAAGAAGATATTATACAAATACCAACTTTCCACTTTTTGACGATTTGCAAAACGTAAATGTTTTAATAACCACTTTTGCCTTAGTAGGAGGAGTTTTCCAATTGGTATTTTTATATAATTTCTTTAACAGTATATTCTTTGGTAAGAAAACAGAACAAAACCCATGGAGATCTAATACCTTAGAGTGGACTGCTCCAATAAAACATATTCATGGTAATTGGGAAGGTGCAATTCCTGAAGTTCATAGATGGCCATATGATTATAGCAAGCCAGGTCATGATGAAGATTTTGTTCCGCAAAACATTCCTATGAAAGAAGGTGAAGAAGTTTTAAATCACTAATAAATTTACAAAAATAAAAAAAGGATGAGCAATCATCCTTTTTTTATTTATAAGTATTTTTTTTTAGATTGCTGAATTATCTCCACCGCAAACTTTCCAATAACATCTGCATGTCATTTTTAAGATAACTAACCGCCGGCATTACTGAATCATAATTTGGTTTCGCATAGAAATATACTGAACAATCAATAAAGTGTTTAACGCTGTCTGTTGCGTAAAATTGAGCGTTTGTAGCTGCATTACCATTTACATCATAAAACATTCCATAAACTTTATTTTGTCTATTTAAAAAGGGTTGTTCTAAAATGTCATCTGCTTTAATAACATGCTCATAAGTTAATTTTTGTGCATCTTTCAAAAGTGAATTAATGTTATTTTGAACAGGTTTGTAACTTAAATAGATTGTCGCTTTCATTTTTGGGTAATTGATCTCAAAATTGCAATTTCCTTTTTCTTTGAGAATAGCTTGCTCATTTAAATTAAAAACAAACGGACAGGTTTTGTCAAAAAGTTTATAATTCGCTACTTTATAATCCAATCGTAATTGCCCGCTCGGTTTTGGGAGCGGTTCTTTTTTACAACCAATAAAAGTGCATCCAAAAAGTATTAAAAAAAAGACTGACGTTGTTCTATTGTTCATTTCAAAGATTTATTCTAAAGTTATCTTCACTTGTTTAATTCGCTTTTTATCAAAAGATTCTATCGTAAAAATACAGTTATCAAAATTAATTTGCTGTCCTTTTCTTGGAAAATTGCCCAAAATTTCTAGAATTAAACCAGCCAAAGTTTCTGCTTCGCCTTTTTTACTTTCAAAGTTATCTTCATTTACATTAATAATCCTATATAAATCTTTGAGGTAAATTTTTCCTTCAAACAAATAGTTTTTTTCATCAATTTGTGAAAAATTAATACTTTCATCATCAAATTCGTCACTAATATCACCTACTATTTCCTCAATAATATCTTCTAGGGAAACCAATCCTGAAGTCCCACCATATTCATCAACTACAATTGCCAAATGGCTTTTCATTCTTTGAAAATCCTTTAATAAATTGTCTAATTTTTTATTTTCTGGAACAAAAAATGGTGTTCTAATTAATTTAGTCCATTCAAATTCTTTTTCATCGATATAAGGAATAATGTCTTTTACGAACAAAACGCCTTCAATCTGGTCTATATTGTCTTTATAAACCGGAATTCTTGAAAACCCTTTTTCGATAACTTTCTTAAGTATTTCAGAGAAGTGTTCTTCTATTTCTAAACCAAATATATCAATTCTAGGACTCATTACTTGTTTGGCATCCGTATTTCCGAATGAAACAATTCCCTCTAAAATTTTTTGTTCATCTGAGCTTGTTTCTTCAGAATTGGTCAATTCTAAAGCTTGTGAAAGTTGGTCGACCGAGAAATTTGATTTCTGTTTACCTAATTTTTCTTGCAAAAATATTGTGAGAGATCGCATTGGCAAACTAATTGGCGATAATAGTTTGTCTAAAATCGCAATCGGAATTACGATGAGTTTGGCAAACTTAACGTTATTTCTATTGGCATATATTTTTGGCAAAACCTCTCCAAATAGTAAAATTAAAAAGGTTACTAAAATTACTTCGATAGCAAATTTTAAAATTGGATTGGCTATGTTTTCAAACAAATTCTTCCCAATTAAAGAAAATAAAATAACTACTCCAATATTTATAAAGTTATTGGCAACCAAAAGTGTGGCTAATAATTTTTTTGGTCGAGCTATTAAACGATTTAATATCTTTATTTTTTCGGGACTTTCAATCGAAGCCTCGTCCATGTCTTTTTGAGTTAACGAAAAAAATGCAACTTCCGCGCCAGAGACTATTGCTGTACAAAAAAGTAGAGCAAAAATTCCAATAAAACCGAAAATTAAATCAGTATCTAAATTTTCTAGCAATGCGAAACTGGGAGGTTCTTTATCCAAGTTGTGGGTTGTTAATTATACAATTAAAAAGGCAAATCGTTTTCAGGATGTGCATTTTTCGGAATTTCAAAATTCGTATTTTTTGGTTCGTTTACGTGATTTTGCTTTTGGTGGTCATTTTCTTTTTTGGTGGTCAAAAACGTAAAATCAATGGCTTGAATTTCAGTTGTGTATTTTGTTGAACCATCTTCTGCCTGCCATTGACGTGACTTTATACGTCCTTCTACATAAATTTTATCTCCTTTTGAAAGGTATTTTTCGCAAATTTCAGCAGCTTTATTGCGCACAACAATGTTGTGCCATTCTGTAGAATTTATTTTTTCACCTGTTTCTTTATTAATATAAGTTTCGTTCGTTGCCAAAGGAAATCTACCTATGCAAGTATCTGCTTTGAAGTAATGAATTTTAACATCATCGCCCAAATGCCCGATTAACATTACTTTATTTAATGTTCCGTTATTCATTTATATTAGTAAAAAATTAATTTCAAATATAATGATTTTTGATTTAGTTTCTAAAATGATTTTCAATAAAATTAAATAGCACAATTGGAAAAGGATAAGTTTTTAGCTTTTCAATGTCAATTCCATTTTGCAAAACGCCATTGATTTCGATTTTCCAAAATTTGATATGCAACCTTTGGTGGGTTAAAATATGAAGTTGACTCTTATCGTTTAAACTAAAAATGTTGTTTATTTTGTTCTCAAATAAAAGATGCTCCTTAATTAAAGTTGCAATTATTTTGTCATCGACATCAGCAAGTGTTTCTATCAATGGGAACTCATACAAATTATGCCAAATTCCTTTGTCAGTTCTTTGATTAATAATGGTTTTTTCATTTTCATCTTCCAAAATTAAATAATTGAAATACCGTTGCGAAACTTTTACTTTTTTTGATTTTACTGGAAGTTGATTGACCATTTTCTTTTGTAAAGCAACACACGAATGGTTCATTACACAAACAGAGCAATTTGGATTCTTTGGAACACATTGCAAGGCGCCAAATTCCATAATCGCTTGATTGAAAGTTGCAATAGCATCGTTTGGCATTAATTCAAATGCTAAATCTTGAAATTCTTTTTTTGTTGAAGCTATCGAAATATCAGACTCAATTCCAAAATACCGAGACAAAACACGAAATACGTTTCCGTCTACGACTGGCACTTTTTCATTAAAAGAAAATGAAGCAATTGCAGCAGCGGTATAATCTCCAACTCCTTTTAATTTTAATAGCGCTTTATAATTATTTGGGAAAGTTCCATTGAGTTCATAAGCAACGATTTGAGCCGTCTTGTGCAAATTTCGCGCCCTTGAATAATAGCCTAATCCTTGCCAAAGTTTCAAAACTTCTTGTTCAGTCGCATTGGCAAGGTCAAAAACAGTAGGAAAATTTTCAATAAATGAATAAAAATAAGGCATTCCTTGGGCGACACGAGTTTGTTGCAGCATGATTTCTGAAAGCCAAATATAGTAAGGATTCTGGGTGTTTCGCCATGGTAAATCGCGCTTGTTTTGTAAATACCATTTGACTAATAGGTTAGAAAATATCATTGTTAAGAATTGATTAGCAAAAATAAATCTTTATGTTATTAAATTTTAATCTTTTATGGTTGATTTATTGTTTTTTAAATTCATATATTTGCAACCTCAAAAAAATTATCACAATAATATTAATACGAAAGAAAATGACGAAAGCAGATATCGTAGCAAAAATTTCAGAAAAATTAGGTCTTGAAAAAGGAGATGTTCAAGCAACTGTTGAAACATTAATGGAAGAAGTAAAAGCAGCTTTGGAAACAGGCGAGAATGTTTACTTAAGAGGTTTTGGAAGTTTTATCATTAAAACTAGAGCTGAAAAAACAGGTAGAAATATTTCTAAAAATACTACCATTAAAATTCCAGCACACAACATTCCAGCATTCAAACCTGCAAAAGTTTTTGTTGAAGGAGTAAAAGCCAACAACGAGCCAAAATAAAAAAAATTATTAATCACCAAATCTAAACGATTATGCCAAGTGGTAAAAAAAGAAAAAGACATAAGGTAGCAACTCACAAGCGTAAAAAACGAGCGAGAGCTAACCGTCACAAAAAGAAAAAGTAGTTCTAAACTACTTTTTTCTTTTTAACGTTCATTGAAATCGAAGATTAGTGTTCAGGATCAAGTAGTCAGTTAGCTGAAAACTGAAAACTGATTTTCACCGGGATAAAACCTAAAAAAATTATTGTTTAATCCATCCCTACAATTATTTAGGAATTAGGAATTATAGATTTAGGAATTTTGAAATTCTAAATCCCAAATCCTAAATGTCAATTTAAAAGTGCGGATAAAAATTTACAAAGTGAATAAAGAATTGATCATCAGATCTAGTTCTGACGCAGTAGATTTTGCCTTATTAAAAGATGGAAAACTTGTTGAATTACACAAAGAAGAAGAAAAAAGCAACTTTCAGGTTGGCGACATTTTTGTTGCAAAAATCAGAAAACCAGTTGCCGGACTAAATGCAGCATTTGTAAATGTTGGCTTCGAGAAAGACGCCTTTTTACATTATCATGATTTAGGACCCAATTTGGCTTCCCAGTTAAAATTCATCAAACTTGTCAATTCAGGCAGGTTTAAAGATTTCACCCTTAAGAACTTTCAGTTCGAGAAAGAAATCAATAAAGACGGTGCGATTTCGGATATTTTGAGTCCAAATCAATCCATTTTAGTACAAGTTGTCAAAGAACCTATATCTACCAAAGGACCAAGAATTAGCTCTGAGCTTTCTCTTGCAGGTAGATTTATTGTTCTCGTTCCGTTTTCTGACCGCGTTTCTGTATCACAAAAAATAGAATCGAAAGAAGAAAAAGAGCGTCTTAAAAAACTTGTACAATCCATCAAACCAAAAGGTTTCGGCGTTATTGTTCGTACAGTAGCCGAGGGCAAAAAAGTCGCAGAAATAGACAAAGACTTACAAACATTGCTAGACAAATGGTCTGGAATGTGTAAAAAATTACCAACTGCTGCTCATCCATCCAAGATTTTAGGCGAGCTCAATAGAGCGTCGTCTATTTTAAGAGATGTATTTAATGATTCCTTTAGTGGAATTCATATAGATGATGAAGAGTTGTACAACCAAACAAGAGATTATTTGCAAGAAATTGCACCTTCAAAACAATCAATCGTAAAGTTTTATCAGTCGAACGACACACCAATTTTTGAGAAATTCAATATCGAAAGGCAGATTAAAACGTCTTTCGGGAAAACAGTTTCGATGAGTAAAGGTGCTTATTTGATTATTGAGCATACAGAAGCGTTGCATGTTATAGATGTAAACAGTGGCAATCGCTCTAATAAAGCCAACAATCAAGAAGATACCGCAATGGAAGTCAACATGATTGCTGCTGCAGAAATTGCACGACAATTGCGTTTGCGCGATATGGGTGGAATTATTGTAGTCGATTTTATCGACATGTCTGATCCAGAACACCGCAAAGTTTTATTTGATTTTCTGAGAGACGAGATGAACGACGATAAAGCCAAGCACAAAATTTTGCCGCCAAGTAAATTTGGTTTAGTGCAAATTACAAGACAAAGGGTTCGGCCAGAAGTGAATATCAAAACGAGAGAAGAAGATCCAAACAATGAAAATGGAGAAATTGAAGCTCCGATTTTGATCATTGATAAGATTGAATCCGATTTAGAAAGAATGTTGAAAGCCCACAAAAAAGTAGTGTTAAATGTTCATCCATTTGTGGCTGCGTATTTGTCTAAAGGATTTCCATCAATGCGTTCTAAATGGCTTTTTGAACATAAAAAATGGATAAAAATTATTCCACGAGACGCATATACTTTCTTGGAATACCATTTTTTTGACAAAAAAGGAAATGAATTAAAAGATTAAATTAAAAAACCGCTTTTCGAAAGATCAGCGGTTTTTTCGTTTCTGCAAATGAACACTTTCATTTTTATAGGTAGTTAAAAATAAAAAAGCAATCTTCTTATTACAAGAGATTGCTTTTTTTGTGCGGATAATAGGACTCGAACCTACACGCCTTGCGGCACCAGATCCTAAGTCTGGCATGTCTACCAATTTCACCATATCCGCAAAATTGAGTGGGCAAATATAAGCAATAGTTTGGAAATTCCAATCTTTAAAACCCAAATTCCAAAAAATATAAATATTTTTCTAAAAATTAAATTTTGAAGTTGCATTTTGATATTGATATTCATTTTGTCATTGATTTTGTCATTGATATTGTCATTGAATTTGTTATTGATTTTGTCATTGACATTGTCATCGATTTTTAAAGTTGAATTCGTATATTTGAAATTCAAAAAAAATATTCAAAAATGAATAATATCAAACAATACGTTCAAGAAAATAAAGAACGTTTTCTTAACGAACTCATAGCATTATTAAAAATTCCTTCTGTAAGTGCTGATAAAGCATATGCTCAGGATGTTATCAAAACAGCAAGTGCAGTTAAAATCGCGTTAGATAACGCTGGATGTAGTTTTGTTGAAATCTGTGAAACACCAGGATATCCAATTGTTTTTGGGGAACATATCATTGATAAAAATCTACCAACAGTTTTGGTTTATGGTCATTATGATGTTCAACCGCCAGACCCACTAGAGTTGTGGACTTCTCCACCATTTGAACCGGTAATCAAAACAACCGATATTCATCCTGAAGGAGCCATTTTTGCCCGTGGCGCTTGCGATGATAAAGGACAAATGTACATGCACGTCAAAGCTTTTGAATACATGATTCAAAGTAACTCCTTGCCTTGCAATGTAAAATTTATGATAGAAGGCGAAGAAGAAGTTGGTTCAAAATCACTCTCTTGGTTTGTCGAAAATAATCAAGATAAATTGTCTTGCGATGTGATTTTAATTTCTGATACTGGAATGATTTCTAACCAACAACCATCAATTACAACTGGCTTGCGAGGATTGAGCTACGTAGAAGTAGAAGTTACTGGTCCTAATCGCGATTTACATTCCGGTCTTTATGGTGGTGCAGTGGCCAATCCAATTAATGTTTTGACCAAAATGATTGCTTCGCTTCATGATGAAAATAACCATATTACCATTCCAGGATTTTATGATAATGTGGAAGAATTGCCTCTTGAAGAAAGAGCTGAAATGGCAAAAGCACCTTTTGTTTTGGATAATTACAAAAAAGCGTTAGACATTGATGATGTTTACGGTGAAACGGGTTATGTAACCAACGAAAGAAACTCGATTCGTCCAACGCTAGACGTAAACGGAATTTGGGGCGGATATACTGGCGAAGGCGCAAAAACGGTGATTGCTAGCAAAGCGTATGCTAAAATTTCGATGCGGTTAGTGCCAAATCAAGATTGGGAAGAAATTACAGAGCTGTTTTCTAAACATTTTGAAAGCATCACGCCAAAGTCGGTAAAAGTGAAAGTTACACCTCACCACGGCGGACAAGGTTATGTAACGCCAATTGACAGCATTGGTTACAAAGCGGCGAACATGGCTTATACAGAAACCTTCGGAATTCCAGCAATTCCTGTGCGTTCTGGCGGAAGTATTCCGATTGTGGCGTTGTTCGAAAAAGAA
>CALPKO020000025.1 GCA_943324165.2 Bdellovibrio sp. ZAP7
CAAACGGTGAACATAAACCTTTAAGTCTTTGCTTACTTTGAATTGTTGCCCTGCTATCTCTACGATTGCATACATAACAAATTGTTTTTATTAATTTTTAAGTTTGCAAATGTAGTAAATATTTATTTATACACAAGTTATTGACAAGAAAATATTTGATTTCGTTTTCAACATATAAAATCTAAACAAAAACCACTTTTTCTGTAACATTTTTATCGATAACTTTACAAACAGAAAACTAATTTATTAACCTATGAAAAATTCTATAATGGCTTTAAGTGCATCACTTTTGTTAGGTGGAGTTGCTTCTGCCCAGAAAGTAGCTTTTGAAGAATACAATTTAGACAACGGCTTGCACGTTATTTTACACAACGATCCTTCGGCTCCAACCGTCATTACCTCGGTGATGTACCATGTTGGTGCAAAAGATGAAAGTCCAGACCGAACTGGTTTTGCACACTTTTTTGAACATCTATTGTTTGAAGGCACAGAAAACATCAAACGTGGTGAATGGTTTAAAATCGTAACCGGAAACGGTGGCGTTAACAATGCCAATACCACCGAAGACAGAACTTATTATTACGAAGTTTTTCCTTCCAACAATTTAGAATTGGGTCTTTGGATGGAATCAGAAAGAATGCTTCATCCTGTCATCAATCAAATTGGTGTAGATACCCAAAATGAGGTGGTTAAAGAAGAAAAACGCCTGCGGTATGACAACAGTCCTTATGGGCAATTGATTCCAGAAGTAAAGAAAAACATGTTCAGCAAGCACCCTTATCGTTGGACAACCATCGGTTCGATGGACCATTTGGATGCTGCCAAATTGGAAGAATTTCAAGCTTTTAATAAAAAATTCTATATTCCGAACAACGCTGTTTTGGTTGTTGCAGGCGACATTGATGTAGCAAAAGCAAAAGTTTGGATCAAACAATATTTTGGAAACATCCCGAAAGGAGAAAAAATTGAAAGAAAAACTTATGTAGAAGACGATATCACGACGCAAAGAAATGCCACTTATGAAGATGGAAATATTCAAATTCCGATGGTGGTTACTGCTTATAGAACGCCGTCGATGAAAACAAGAGAAGCTAGGGTTTTAGATTTTATTTCTACTATTTTAAGCGATGGCAAAAGTTCTAGAATGTACAAAAAAATTGTAGACGACAACAAAACAGCATTACAAATCGGTGCATTTAGCTACAATCAAGAAGACTATGGCACTTATATCATATATGGTGTGCCACAAGCGCCGCACACAACTGCAGATATCACGAAAGAAGTTGATGAAGAAATTCTGAAATTACAAACAGAGTTGATTTCTGAAAAAGAATTGCAAAAATTGCAAAACAAGTTTGAAAATAAATATGTCAACAGTAATGCAACAATTGACGGGATTGCCAGCAATTTAGCAACTTACTATTTACTGTATGGAGATGTGAATTTAATCAACACAGAAATCGATATGTACCGTTCTATCACTAGAGAAGAAATCAGAGCCGTTGCAAAAAAATATTTAAACCAAAATCAAAGGTTACTTTTAGATTATATTCCAACCAAAAACAAAGCACAAAATTAAAATAAACACCATGAAAAAATCAATATTTGTTTTATCTGGCTTGTTTTTATCACTCATTATGCAAGCACAAATTATACCTCAGCCCAAACCCGGAGTTGCTCCAACAATCAAAATTGGAAAGCCCGAAACTTTTGAACTTAAAAACGGATTGAAAGTTCTGGTAGTAGAAAACCACAAACTTCCGAGGGTTACATTTAACCTCACCATAGACAATGCACCTTATTTTGAAGGCGATAAAAAAGGTGTTGCCGAATTGACAAGCGCATTAATAGGCAGTGGAACCAAAACGATTTCAAAAGCAGCTTTTAATGAAGAAGTTGACTTTTTAGGGGCTCGAATTAATTTCAGTACCGATGGCGCTAGCGCAAGCACACTCTCTAAATTTGCAGGTCGCGTTTTAGAATTAATGGCAGACGGTGCATTGAACCCAGAATTTACCCAAGAGGAATTTGACAAGCAAAAAGCCAAGATCATAGAAGGATTAAAATCGGAAGAAAAAGATGTTTCTGCCGTTGCAGCAAGAGTTGGCGATGTTTTGACTTTTGGAAAAAATCATCCCTCTGGAGAATTCATAAGTGAAGCAACGCTTAACAATGTTAATTTAGCAGATGTAATAGCCAATTACAATACGTATTTTGTTCCTGGAAATGCTTATTTGATCATTGTGGGTGATGTAAAATTTAAGGAAACCAAAAAGGTAGTAGAAAACCTTTTTAGCAACTGGAAACCAGCAATTGCTCCAAATGTGAGCTTCAATGACCCGAAAGATGTTCAATATTCGCAAATTAATTTTATCGATATGCCTAATGCGGTGCAATCGGAAGTTGCTGTTGCGAATGTTTCTAATTTGAAAATGACCGATGCCGATTATTTCCCGGTTTTGGTTGCCAATCAAATTTTTGGTGGCGATTTCAATTCTTACATCAACATGAATTTAAGAGAAGCGCATGGTTGGACGTATGGCGCAGGTTCTAGCATTCGCGGTGATAAATATGTTTCGAAATTTGAAATTTCAACCCAAGTGCGCAACGCAGTTACGGACAGCACGGTTGTGGAGATTTTTAAAGAATACAAAAAAATCAGAACTGAAAAAGTTTCAGATGAATTGCTTGCAAGTGTAAAAGCAGGTTATGTTGGAAGATTTGTAATGCAAATTGAAAAACCGCAAACTGTTGCTGGTTATGCTTTAAAAATCGAAACACAAGGTTTGCCAGCGGATTTTTATGAAAATTACATAAAAAGCATCAATGCGGTAACTGCCGATGATGTTTTGCGTGTTGCCAATAAATATTTCTTGGAGGACAATGCAAGAATTATTATTGTTGGAAAAGCAACTGATGTTTTGCCAGGACTTTTAAAATTGAAAACGCCTATTTTTTATTTTGATAAATATGGCAATCCAAGCGAGAAACCAGCCATGAAAAAGTCTGCGCCAGTTGGTGTAACAGTAAAAACTGTTTTGGACAATTATATTAAAGCGATTGGTGGTGAAAAAGCAGTTTTGGCTGTTAAAACAATTTCAAGCGTTGGTTCGGCAGCAATTCCACAAGCGCCAATGCCATTGAGTTTTGTTTCCAAAAAAGATGTGAAAGGAAAAACTTTGGTCGAGATTTCGATGGAAGGAATGGGAAGTATTATGAAGCAAGTGGTGAACGAAAAAGGGGCTTATGCTGTTCAGCAAGGACAACGCAAAGACTTTGAAGGTGCAGAATTAGCTGAAGAAAAACAAGGCGCTACTACTTTTGAAGAAATTGGGATGTTGAAAAGAACAGATGTGATTTTAGACGGAATAGAGCCTGTAAATGGTAGTGATGCTTACATCGTTAAAAACGGAAAAACAAGCATGTATTATGATGTGATTTCTGGTTTGAAAGTGTTAGAATCTAAAGAAATTGAAGCGGGTGACAAAAAAATGACCATTACTTCGGCTCTTGCAGATTATAGAACTGTGAAAGGGGTGAAAGTTCCATTTGAAATGATTGTTAACCAAGGTTTTGATTTGGACATAAAAATGTCTGATGTAAAAATCAATGAAGGTGTAACCGATGCAGATTTTAAATAATCGTTGAAATAGTATAAATTTTAAAAAGCCAATGAATTTTCGGATTTATTGGTTTTTTTTATTTTGAATTTAAGATCTCCATAAAATCATTTCTGCTGATTTCTCGGCAACCTAAACTCGCTAAATGGTCGTTGTATACTTGACAATCGAGCAATTTATAATTGTTATTTTTCAAATAGTCAACCAAGTAAACAAAAGCAATTTTAGAAGCGTTTGACACTTTTGAAAACATGCTTTCTCCACAAAAAACGTTTCCAAGATCTACGCCATAAAGTCCACCAACCAATTCCTCATTTCGCCAAACTTCTATAGATTTTGCTTTTCCGATTTGGTTGAGATTGCAGTACGCATCTATCATTTCGTTGGATATCCAAGTGTCCGACTGTCCATTTCTTTCTATTTTTTTACAGTTTTCAATCACTGCTCTAAAATCTTGATTGAAGGTGATTTTAAAAACTTTTTTGTCTATTAATTTTTTCATGCTTTTAGACACTTTAAGTTCGTCTAAAAACAAAACCATTCTTGGATTAGGCGCCCACCAAATAATGGGTTCAGCAGCATTAAACCAAGGAAAAATACCGCTTTTGTAGGCAATAATTAATCTTTCTGAAGACAAATCGCCACCAATAGCCAAAATTCCTTCGCGAGAAGCTTGGTCAACTGGCGGAAAATACAATCCTGAATCAAGAAGATAAATAGGAAGTGGCAATTTTATTTTTCTAGCTTTAAAAGATTATAATAAGTAGCAAATACAAATATACTTTTTTTATTATTATTTTTTTACTAGCGTATTTTTTACCTAAAAACAACCATCACTTTGTTTGAACAAATTCAAAAGTTGTAAAAATGGCATTTAGTTTTAATACTTATTAAGTTATTCTTCAGATTAAATTTTAAATAATCGGTAGATAAATTGTAAAAACAGCTCCCACGTTGGGCTCTCCTTCTGCCGTGATAAAACCGTTGTGATTGGCCACAATTTTTTTTACGATTGCTAAACCAATTCCAGTGCCCGAATATTCGTTTTTATGGTGAAGTCTTTGGAAAAGTTCAAAAATTTTGGTACAATATTCGTTTTCAAAACCAATTCCGTTGTCGGCAATTTTTATAGCATAATAAGCTAATTTTTGGTTTGCAGTTGGTTGCCCGATGTCTTTTCCCTTGATGCGTTCTGCGCTAATTTTGATGGTGGGAGTGACTTCTGGGCGGCTATATTTTAACGCATTGTCAATTAAATTTGTAAAAAGTTGAGCAAGTTGAACATGCAATCCTTTAACATCAGGAAGGTTTTTATATTCAATGATGGCGTGTTTTTCTGTAATTTTTAATTGAAGATCGTTTTTAGATTCTTCTATAATTTCATTCAAATCGCAGCTAAAAACTTTTAATTCTGACCTATCAGCAGTAGAAAACTCCAGTAATGAAATGATGAGGTTTTGCATGCGCTCGGATGACAAAATGATGCGATTAAAGTAATCTTCTGCATGGCCTGAAAACTTGTCTGTTTCTAAAATGCGCTTGCTAAAGATTTGAATTTTTCGCAAAGGTTCTTGCAAATCGTGGCTGGCAATATGAGTGAACGATTTGAGCTCAGCATTTGAATTTTCAAGCTCTATGTTTTTTTGCTCAAGCGATTGATTCATTACTTCTAATTGCTCTGTTTTTAGCGCCAATTCTTGGGTTCGCTCTTCTACCATTTTTTCTAAAGCACCTGAAAATAATTTTTGTTCAGAAATATCTATGCTAATCCCAGAAAGTGTATGTGCAGCACCAAATTCATCATATTGGTATTGGCCAGTCGTTTTTATCCAAACTACGGCACCATCATTTGCGCGCTTAATGCGGTATTCTACTTCATAGACATTGTGCTTTGCTTTCGATGCTTCCATTTTTTCAAATGCCAATGCTTTGTCTTTTTCAAAAATCACATCATGCCAATCTACGAAGGTTAGGTCTTTGCGACGTTCATCATAGCCCCACATTTTTTTATGCAGATTTGACCACTCCAACTTTGAGGAGGCAAGGTCGAACGACCAAATACCCACCTTGCCAGCGTCGGTTGCGAGTTTTAGTTGAGTGGCTAGTTTCTTTTGTTTGGTTTCACTTTCTTCAATTAATTTATTTTTTACAGCCAATTCTAAGCGGGTTGTTTCTAATTTTTGTTTTACAATTTTTCTATCCGTTATGTCTTCAATAGCCAGTAGGATTAAATCTTCTGAGTTTTTTTTGTTAACGATTTGCAAGGCGTTCAGCAGCAATTGACGTTCGCCAAGTTCAGGAAATTTTAAATTGATTTCAAAATCGGTAAGTAACTCATGTTGAGGAAGAATTCTTTCCAATAGCGACCGCATCAATTCATCATCCCATTGTTTATTTTGTATTTCGTAAAATAGTTTTCCCTCTGTATCTTGTTCTTGGGTTTTGAATTTATTATAAAAAGAAGCGTTGGCAGTTTTTATTCGTAGCGACTTGTCAAGAACAATCAGTGGTTCGCGAACGGTAGTAATGATGCTTTCGGCATATTGTTGTGCAGCATTAAGTTGTTCTTGCTTGTCTTCCATCTCTTGATTAACGATGGTAAGCTCTTCGTTGGTAGATTGAAGCTCTTCTTTTGAGGTTTCGAGCTCTTCGTTCAAACTTTGCATTTCCTCATTGCTGCTTTGCAATTCTTCGTTGGCGCTTTGCAATTCTTCATTAGAAACTTCCATGTCTTCGGTAATGAAGCGCATGTCTTCTCGAATCTGCAAAAGTTCTTGCTCTAAATGCTGATTTTGATTTTGAATTAAATTTAGTTTATCTGACGGAACATTCTCTTCTTCATTAAGTTGGATGGTTTTTTTTTCAAATCGAATAAGATAATGAAGTTCAATCGTGTTTAAAAGTGGAATAACCTCAATCGTAATTAATGATGAAATTTTATTTACTTTGACAGGAATATTTTCTTTAATGATAGCAGTATGTTCTTTTTTAGCTTTATGAATGGCATTTCTTAATTCAAAAGCTAATCCTTCGCGCGCCATTCTTAAAATATTGTGGGTCGGCTTTCCTTGTGGAGCTTGAAGAAAAGGAGTAATGTCTCCATGTATATGCACAATGTCCGCTTGTTCATTCACTACCACGCTAGCAGGAGATTTTAAAATCATTACTGCTTCTGCGCTTTTTCTAAAATCAGTAAAATTAATTTCTTGTTTATTAATTTTTCTGGTATTTAAAATTAAAGTTTCCTCGCTCAAATTCTTAACTACCGGGTGCAACCGTCCTTGCAATGATCTGCGTAAATAAATTTTTTCATTTTTATTTACTTGAGAAAACAATTCTGATGATGATCCGATTGATTCCGATTTTCCCAAGAGCAAAAAACCATTTTCTTTTAGGGCATAATGAAACGTTGAAAACGCCTTTTTTTGCAAAAATGCATCCATGTAAATAAGCACATTTCGGCAAGACACCAAATCAATTTTAGCAAATGGCGGGTCTTGTAAAAAATTATGTGGCGCAAAAACACACATGTCTCGAATGAACTTATTCACCTCAAAACTAACGTTGTTTTTCACGAAATAAGTTTCGCGTTGCGTTTCTGAGAGTTTTTCCAGTTGCACTTTAGAATAAACTGCTATTCGAGCGGTTTTGATTGCTTTTTCTGAAAGGTCTGATGCGAAAACTTGAATTTTAATATCAATTGCTTTTTCTTTTAAAAATTCAGCTAAACAAATGGCAACTGAAAATGCTTCCTCTCCCGTAGAACATCCGGCAATCCAAATTCGAATAGGTTCAGTGAGTGTTCTGTCTTTAATTATGGCAGGGAAAACAGTTTCTTTCAGAGCAAGAAAAGTTTTTGGATCTCTAAAAAAAGAAGTTACCGGAATCAATACATCTAAAAAAAGTGCATCTTGTTCTGTTTTATCAGAGCGTAAAAAAGTTAAGTATTCTGAAATATTTTCTTTTTTTACTATTGAAATTCTTCTCGCTATTCTTCTATAAAAAGTAGATTGTTTATAGTTACTGAAATCAACGCCACTTCGTTCTCGAAGCAAAAAAAGAATTTGGTTAAAAATTGCTGTATCATCCTTTGAAGTAACAGCACTATTTTTTTTGGCAGTATTGGGTTTAAAAGTGCTATTAATTTTTAAAAGTTGCGCAGGAATATTTTCTGGAGTCAAAACAAAATCAACCACACCAGCGTTTATAGCACTTTGAGGCATGCTAATATAGGTAGCGGATTCTAAATCTTGAGCAATACTAATTCCGCCATAATCTTTGATGGCTCTTAAACCAAGGGTTCCGTCGCTACCAGATCCTGAAAGTACAACGCCAACTGCCAACTCTTTATGAACTTCTGCCAGCGAGGAGAAGAAAACATCAATTGCTAAGTTTATTTTCTTCTCTCGGTTCGAAAGTTTTAGTATGCCATCTGTTGAAGTGAGCATTTTATTTGAAGGAATGATATAGATATGGTCTGGAGCAAGGTGAATTTCATCTGTAATTTCAAGCACAGGAATATTTGTTACCCGCTGTAAAATTTCTGGTAATATACTCTCGTGAGAAGGGTCCAAGTGTTGAACTAAAACAAAAGCCATTCCTGAGTTTTCTGGAATGGAAGAGAGCAGTCTTCTAAAAGCATCTAATCCGCCCGCGCTAGCTCCTACGCCCACAATTGAAAAATTCTGTACCGTTGCAGGAGGTTGTGTTTTGTTTTTATTAGTTTTTGATGTAGCCATTTTATTGGTTTTTTTCGACATTCAGTCTTTCAGCTGTTGTGTTTTATGAAGATATATTTGTTCAAAGCTACACCTTTTAAAGTTAGAACAGCACACAAATCCAAAGCGTTTTTAATTAGTAGTAATAAAGCCATAAAGCAAAAAGCGCGTCATTTGAAAATGATGCGCCTTTGTATTGAATAAAATTTTTTTCAATAACAATATCAATAACAATATCAATAACAATATCAATTACAATAATAATATCAATAACAATTTCAAATTAACTTTTGACTTTTGACTTTTGCCTTTTGCCATTGATCAATCTTCTTTTTGAAAAGCTTTTTTGTTGAAGAAAATTAAGATTCCAACTCCTGTAGAGATTGCCATATCCGCAAAATTAAAAATGGCATTAAAAAAAGTGAATGATTTTCCGCCAAGAAACGGAACCCAATTGGGCAAAACACCATCTTCTATAAACGGAAAATAAAGCATATCAACCACTTTCCCTTGAAAGAAATTGCCATAGGGATTGTCGGAATAAAAAGTAGCTACTTCTTGCGAACTATCATTGAAAATAATACCGTAAAAAACAGAATCGATAATGTTTCCGAATGCGCCTGCTAAAATTAAAGAAATGGCAAAAATCAAATATGGGGAACTTTTTTTGTTCACACAATCCCAAAGCCAGTAGCCAATTCCGGAAACGGCAAGCAATCGAAAAATGGTCAAAATTAATTTACCATAAGCACCAGGAATTTCTGTTCCCCAAGCCATGCCTTCATTTTCGATAAAATGAATTCTAAACCAGCTAAAAACTTCTATTTGTTCGCCAAGAATAAAATGGGTTTTGATATATAATTTTGAAACTTGATCGATTAATAAAATCCAAAATACAATGGTGTAGGCTCGTAACAATGTCATTTGTAAAATTTAGTAAGGCAAAAGTAATATTAAAAAACTGCAATAACAAATAGAAATTTAGGTGTAGTAAGTTGAATTTTAAGGGTTAAGAAAACGCAAAAATTACAACAAACACGCGATTGGTTTTAGTTCACAATAACGCCATCAACAAACAAAAGAGGAACTTCTTCTGTAGCATTTTCGTTAATTGAATTGGCTGTAAAAATGTATTTTTTGTCGTAAAGTTTTTCGTTTATAAAGAAAGTAACCATAAATTCATTGTTGAGTTGTAAAACATTTTTTTCAATCATTTCAATTTTCACGAAAGAAATGGCGGGAACTTCTAAAAAAGCATGCCGCAAAAGCGAAGTCTTTTTCATTTCGCCATCAATAGTTCCAAATGCTTTAGAAACAACCATCACGCCATCAAGATTGAAATCGCTGTCGTTGATGAGGTAGGCATACCAAACTTTTTCCATAAAGTCATCGCTCCATTCTTGAACAGCAGC
>CALPKO020000026.1 GCA_943324165.2 Bdellovibrio sp. ZAP7
ACCCAGTTAACATCAGGATTAAACAAAGTTAAATTCGCTATTTTATTATTATTAATAATTTGATTATCAATTGAAAATCTACTTTTACCTAAAGTTAATTTTTGGATAATTATTTCCAATGGCAGGACGTTCAACAATGCACCAAAAGCAGATTCTAAACCGATTGTACCGTTTTTCGCCAAATCAAATTCCATTTTTTTATTTTCAATATCAATTGGATTATGGTCAGAAGTTATCATATCTATTGTTCCGTCGACTACTCCAGTAATCAAAGCCAGACGGTCATTCTCACTTCTTAATGGAGGAGCAATTTTAAATCGCGTATCAAAATTTTCTAATTTTTTATCCGATAAAACCAAATGATGGACAGCTGCGCTACAAGTTATGTCCAAACCTTTTTCTTTTGCAGCTTTTATCAACCCGACTGATTTTGCAGTAGAAATTGTTGGAATATGCAATTTTCCTCCAGTATATTCTAAAAGAAATAAATTTCTAGCAATTTGCAACTCTTCCGCCAAATTTGGAATTCCCTTTAATCCTAATTTCATTGCGCTTTCGCCTTCGTTGGCCATTCCGTTTCCTTTCAAATCTTCATCTTGAGAAAAAGCGATCACTAAGCCATCAAAATCTTGAACATATTGTAATGCGATTTTAAATAAATTAGCATTTTCGATACTTTTACCATAATCACCAAAAGCAACTGCACCAGCATTTTTCATATCAAAAAGTTCCGCCAAATCTTTACCTTCACTATTTTTGGTCAATGCTCCGATCGGAAAAAGTTGCGTCGAAAAATCATTTGCTTTTGATTTTACAAAATTAATTTGGGATTGATTATCAATTATTGGAAAAGAATTTGACTGCAGTGCAACCGCTGTAAAACCACTTTTTGCAGCAACATTCAACCCGTTTTCAATGGTTTCTCGATCTTCAAAACCAGGCTCTCCAAAAGAAACACTGCTATCGAACCAACCTTGTGAAACGTGGAGATTTTCAAGTTTTAATTCCGTAAAATGCTCGTTTTTTGGAATTTCATTTCCGATCTCAGTAATCAAATCATCTTCTATTTTCAAATCTACGATTTGATTGTGAAAAGGACTTTGTGAATCAATAATTTTTGCTTCTCTTATGATTAGTTTCATTTTACAAATTTTTGAATAAGTAATTCAGCGACAAGAAATAATAAAGCTAAAACCACAAACCATTTCCATATTTCGTTGTTGGTTCTATCTGTTTGAATCGTATCAAAAAGCGTTTCAATACTATCTATTTTTTTAAAATCTTTAAACAAATCTAAATTAGGGTCAGCCAAATTGCTTTCGGATCGGCTGTAATTAAAACTTATATTTTTCAGTAAATTGTCCTTTGCGAAGATACCAAAATTTCCAGCTTCTTCTGGATAATCATTAAAACTTAATTTCACTTTCTTGTTCAAAATTTGCTGAATTGGAATGAAATTTTCTCCTTCTTTTTTTGCGGTGTTTTTTACGTTAACAATCTCATCTTTAGATAAATTGGCATCAATAATCATCATATTATTATTGCCGATTGTAAATGCAGAAATACCCGTTTTCTGGATATTTTGTGCCATATTATAAATAGTAGGAACAACCAATGGTGACTGCAAAAAGTTTGAATTTTGCTTATTTAACGGTGCAGAAAACACAAACACTTTTCCCATTAAATTTGGAATAGCCGTTAAAAAAGCACTTTGGTCTTCAAAACTTAAAATAGCTGGATTTGAGCTGATTATTGCAAAAGCAGTTTTTGTACTTGGATATTGAAAATTAATAATTTTCTTCTCAAAAACGCCCTTGTAAAGTGGGTTTTCAAATTCAATTTTGGTAACCAATTTTGGTCTTTCTTCTAAGATTTTAAATTGTAAACTGCCAAAATTGTTGAAAAAAGTATTGCAATTCGCAATTGAACTTTGCACTGATGGAATAAAAATTAAATTTCCTCCCTTTTCAACAAAAGATTTCAAAGTTGTTTGCAGCGCTTGCGGAATTTCAGCTATTTCATTTAAAACAATTGCATCTTGTTTTTCTAGCAAATTATAATCTAAACTTTTTATCTCAAAATTGCTGAAATTGAATTCATTGGCATTATAAATTTTAGACAAAAACACGCTTTTTTCAGTTTCGCCAATTGAAATTACATTGATTTTTTCTGGTTTTGAAATACTGAAAAACAAATTGTTATCATAGTCCAAACTATTATCAGAAATTGAAAAATAGCCGTTAAAATCCTCTTTCGGAATTGTGAAGTTAATTGTTTTTTGCTTATTTTCAAATTTCAAAAGTGTTTTCGCAATGAGCTTATTTTGGTTATAAAGGCCAATTGGAATTTCTTTTTTATCATCTCCAAAAAGCGTTAACTTCAATCCGATTTCGTAGAATTTATCTAATTTTTGATTGATATAAACACTATCAACGCTCACATTTTCGCTCTTTTCAGCTTTTGGTATTATGAAAAAAGTGTTTAAATTTTCGTCATCACTTTTTAATTGACTTACTTTCATACCAACTGCGTCGGTAATGACAATAATGTCTTTTTTGAAATTTGATTTCCTTGCTTTAATTTTGGCAATTTGACTGTCTAAATCAAATTTCGATCCGGAATATTTCAAGTTTTGCAACTCTTTCTGAATTGATTTTATGTCTGTATTCCAAAAAGTTTGGTTATTTGTGACTAGAGAAAAATTTTGGTTTTCTGGTGTATGCTCTAATAAATCCTCAATTGTTCGTCGCAACAATTCGCCTTTCTGACCTTTTGCTTGCATGCTAAAAGAGTTGTCTAAAATAATATACATTTCGTTGGTAACATTATTTTTGTCTTTTGCATCAAAAAATGGTTGAGCAAATGCAAAAACCAAAGCACCCATTAAAAATAATCTTGTGAGTAGCAATAACCATTTTTTAAGCTTTGAACTTTTTCTAGTTTGAATCGAAAGTTCTTTTAAAAACTGAACATTGGTAAAATATTCTCTTTTAAATCTGCGCAATTGAAATAAATGAACAAGAATTGGTAAGACCAACAAAAAAAGGAAGAAAAGAATTTCTGGATGTTTGAATTGCATTCTAAATTAAACTTTGGTGGTCAATAATACTACTTTTTATTACATATAAGCCTTGAAATTCTATTTTTATGGAAATCAGTTCATTTTTAAAAAACCATACTTCAAAATGCAAAACAATGCTCGAACACCATCTTTCCATCCAATTTTTTTGCCTTCTAAATAGGTTCGCCCATAATAGGAAATACCAACTTCATAAATCCTAATGTTCTCTATTCTAGCAATCTTTGCTGTTACCTCTGGCTCAAATCCAAAACGATTTTCTTTAAAATGAATGTTTTTTATAATTTCAGATCTAAACAATTTATAACATGTTTCCATATCGCTTAAGTTAAGATTTGTAAAAAGATTAGAGAGAAAAGTTAAAAATTTATTTCCAATGGTGTGCCAAAAAAACAAAATTCTATGCGGTTTTCCGCCCATAAAACGAGATCCATAAACAACATCCGCAAAACCATCAACAATTGGTTTAAGCAAAATATTGTATTCATTTGGATCATATTCTAAATCTGCATCTTGAATAATTACAAAATCTCCAGTTGCTTTTGCAATTCCTGTATGAAGTGCCGCACCTTTTCCTTTATTAATTTCGTGTCTGAAATATTGAATATTTATATTCGGATTTTGGTTTCCGTAAATTAAAATTGCCTGTTCGGTTTCGTCCGTAGAGCAGTCGTTTACTATTATAATTTCTTTTTCAATGTTGTGAATTAATGATACATTATTAATTTTATCAAGAATTAAATGTATTGTTTTCGCTTCATTGTAGGCTGGAATTACTATCGAGAGTTTGTTCACTTTTTTAATTTGTTATGAAAAATGCAAATTTAAGGTTTTCAATTTGTTTTTTGTTAGTTTACTATTCTAATTAAATATTTTTTTTCAAGTTGTTGCTCCCTTGTTTTTGATAATAAAAATGGGAGTTTTAATTTCGTGATTGGATAAGAATCAAAACTTTTTATTTTATTATATTGATATTTTTTAATCGCTTTTAATTTAGATTTTTCAATAAACAACCAATATGGCTTTTCAATAGTTTGCATCGAACTTGAATCTACAGCTTTAGTAAATGGATTTTTAGAATAATAATTAAAAGCATGCGATTGAATTTCAAATGTGTATATAGGTTCGTTTTGAATATTTCTAAAACTCCATTTTCCAGCAACTGAATCACTCTGAAAGGTTAATAGTTTTGGGTAAAAGACAAAACTTAAGAAAATATTTAAAATCAATACAACACTTATCAACTGAAAAACGATATTTTTTTCATGTCTTTGTTTGTTAAAATATATCAAAATTCCAATCTGTGATAATATGCAAAAAAATAAAATGAAATTTAATTCTTTAAAAAATAAAATAGGATAAATTGAAATTAAAATTAAAATTAAAATACCGAAAAACATAAAAACAATTTTCCAATTGTTGAATTGTTTTAATGATATATTAGAAAAATAGTCACCAATGAATATAGCTGCGAAGGGAAAAGTTACAAAAACATAATGCGGTAATTTGTATTTTGACAATGAAAGCATTAAAAATATGCTCAAAAACCCAACTAAACTAATTATTTCACTCTTGTTTTTATTTGAACTAAAAACTGATTTAAACTTGGCAAAAATCGAAAAATACAACGGCACAATCCAAGGGAAAAAATCCCAAAGTGTAGAACCTAAAAAAAAGTGAAAAGGAGTTCCGTTGTTCCAAGTGTTTTCTCCTGTAATTCTGCCAAAACTCTGCAGCCAATAATAGAAATACAAACCACTTTGGCCTTTTTTACCGTAAGCGATTTTTTCTGTTTGTAAATCATATTGAATATAAAGGCCATAAGACATCGGAAAAAGCAAAAGTGCAATAATTATAATAACCAAAAGCCAATGCCAACCAAAAACAAGTTTCCACTTTTTGTGATAGATTAAGTTTAATCCCAAAGGCAACAATACTGCGATAAGACCAATTGGTCCTTTTGCCATCATTGCTAAGGCAATGAAAAAACTACCAAAAATCAAAAATTTTAATTTTTTTCTTTCAAAATATTCGGAAAATAACCAAATTGACGTAATTACAGATGATGTTAAAATTGGATCTGTTCGGACATCGTTGGTCATTAAAAAATAGGCTTGCGAAGTAGCAAAAATTAAAACGGCATTTTTAGCTACTTTTTCTGAATAAAACAATTTGCAAAATTTGTATATAGAAACTAATGAAAGTAATAAAAATAAAAATGATGGTAATTTGTAGGCAAAATTGTTAATACCAAAAAGTTGAATAGATAAACTTGAAATCCAAAACAACAACGGCGGCTTGTCTAAATAATCATTTCCAAATTCTTTGACTTCTAAATAACTATGTGTTTGTGCCATTTCAGCCGACATTCCCGCATATTGTGCGGCATCGATTTGCATGATGTCTAAAAACAAATTATTACAAAAAATAATAAAAATAACCGAAATAATTATTTTTTCAAAAAAGGAAAATTGTTTAAAAAAGGAAAGCATAAATGATTATTGATTTCTATGTAAATTTTGTCAAAAGTAAGCAATTAAATCAATTGCTAAAATTGTAAAATTTAACTCTAATTTTATCAAAACTATTCTCTGAAAAAATATTTATCTGTTTTTTTATCCTTAGGCCAAACTCGAAGGAATTTTGTAATTGAATTAAGTGCGAATTTTTTATTGGTAAACTATTAAAATTCAATTAGTTATTTTTTTGTATGCTGTTTGTTACGGTTTTAGTTAGTAAGTACATTTTACTTCAAATGCATGAATGTTGTACATTTGTAAAAATCATTTAATAAAAATAATGGAAATTAAATTAAAACACGGAATAGGTCAATTGATTTTCGGAATGAAGCCAAAAGATGTAGTGGGAATTTTAGGATTACCAAACAAACAATTTCTAGACGAAGACGACAATAAAATATACCAATATAACCATGAAAAACTTCATCTCACTTTTTATGAAGATGAAGATTTTCGTTTAGGATATATCGTTTCGGCTAACCAAAATTTGAAATTATTTGATAAAAAAATAATCAATCAAAACATTTCTGAAATTGAAAAATCACTGGAAACAGCGACTCTAAAATTCGTTTTAGAAGATTTCGACACTTTTGAACATTATTTTAACGAAGACAATTGGTTGATTTTATCTGTTGAATTCGACGAAATCACAAAGGTTGAAATTGGAGCAATTATAAAAGACGATGAATTTGTTTGGAAATTTTAGTTTTCGTTTTTTTGTCCCATCATCATTAAAAATGCTTTTAAAAAACCATCAATTTCGCCATTCATAACGCTATCTACATCGCTAGTTTCGAAACCTGTTCTTACATCTTTTACTAATTTGTAGGGTTGCATCACATAATTTCGAATCTGCGAACCCCATTCAATTTTCATTTTTCCAGCTTCAATATCAGCCCGCTGTGCTTGTTGTTTTTTCAGTTCAATTTCATATAATTGAGAACGCAACATTTGCATCGCACGCTGCCTGTTATCTTGTTGCGAACGCGTTTCAGAACACTGGATTTGAATTCCGGTTGGCTTGTGATAAAGTTGTACTTTGGTTTCAACTTTATTCACATTTTGCCCGCCTGCTCCACTCGAACGTGAAGTAGTGATTTCAATATCTGCAGGATTAATATCTATTTCAATACTGTCATCAACCAGAGGATAAACATAAACCGAAGCAAAAGAGGTATGCCTTTTAGCATTGCTGTCAAACGGAGAAATGCGAACCAATCGATGAACTCCGTTTTCTCCTTTGAGATACCCAAAAGAATAATCTCCTTCAAATTCTAGAGTTACTGTTTTTATACCAGCGGCATCTCCTTTTTGAAAATTCAATTCCTTGATTTTATAGCCAGATTTTTCGCCCCACATGATGTACATTCGCATCAACATTTCTGCCCAATCACAACTTTCTGTGCCACCCGCACCTGAAGTGATCTGAACCACAGCACTCAAAGTATCTCCTTCTTCAGAAAGCATATTTTTAAACTCAATATTTTCTAAAAAAGTATTGGTTTGTTGGTAGAGGTCTTCTAGTTCGTTTTCTGAAAATTCCCCCTCTTTAAAAAACTCAAAGGCCAACTGCAATTCTTCACTCAATTGCAGACCTTTTTCGTAATCTTCGACCCATTTTTTCTTGGATCGCAAAATTTTAATGTAGTTTTCCGCCTCTTTTGCATTATTCCAAAAGTCTGGTGCTAAAGTTTTTTCTTCTTCGTTTGCTATTTCAATTAACTTATTGTCAACGTCAAAGATACCTCCTCAACGCACCAAGACGCTCTACAATACCTTTAATTTGTTCGGTATTTGTCATAAATTGTGTAATTTTGTTTTTACAAAAATAAGACATCCTTTCGAGATTATGGAAATAAATTTAATAAGCGACACAGTAACAAAGCCCTCACAAGAAATGTTAAGGTACATGTTTCAGGCCAATGTGGGCGACGATGTTTACAAACAAGATCCCACCGTAAATGAGTTAGAAGCCAAAGTAGCAAACCTTTTCGGGATGGAAGCCGCGCTGTTTTTCCCTTCAGGAACAATGGCGAATCAGACCGCTATTAAACTTCATACGCAACCTGGAGAACAATTAATTGCCGATAAATGGGCACATGTATTTAATTATGAAGGTGGAGGTGTTTCATTTAACAGCGGTGTTTCGTGCTGCCTTTTAGATGGAAATCGAGGAATGATAAATGCAGAACAAGTAACAGGAGCAATCAATGACCCTTCATTTTACCACAGTCCGATGACCAGTTTAGTTTGTGTAGAAAATACTACCAACAAAGGAGGCGGAGCGTGTTACGATTTTGATGATTTTATAAAAATAAAAGAAGTTTGTGTTGAAAATAATTTAAAATTCCATTTGGACGGTGCAAGAATTTGGAATGCAATGGTCGTGAAAAAGGACAATCCGAAAGATTATGGGAAGGTTTTTGATACAATTTCGGTTTGTTTGTCCAAAGGATTAGGTGCACCAATTGGCTCTCTTCTTATTTCAGATGCAAAAACGATTAACAGGGCATTGAGGGTGAGAAAGATATTTGGTGGAGGAATGCGACAAGCAGGATATTTGGCTGCAGCCGGCATTTATGCTTTGGACAATAATATAGAAAGACTTTCTGAAGACCACCGACGTGCGCAAGAGTTGGGAAATTTGCTCAAAACGTTAAATTGGGTTGAAAAAGTTGAACCTATTGAAACCAATATTTTGATTTTTGAAGTAAAGAAAGGTTTGAACGAAAATCTCTTAATTGAAAAATTAAAAGAAAGGAATATTCACATCAGCAATATGGGACACGGGAAATTACGCATTGTGACCCACTTGGATTATAGAGAAGTGATGCACAGTTATGTTATTGAAACTTTGCAGAGAATTGTGGTTAAATATTAAAACTAAACAATAAATACATAATGTTTTCGTTTTAAATGTATTAACCAAAAATTATTCAAATGAAAAAAATCACTTTGACGTTAGTTTTTTTGTCAATTTTGACATTTGTTTCGTGCAAGAACAAAGAGGAAATGGCTCCGCCGCCAACTCCGCCGCCACCAACGGAAATTATTGCACCACCGCCACCGCCTCCGCCCCCACCAACGGAAAATGTTGCGCCGCCTCCACCACCGCCTCCGCCGCCAATTGTTCCTAAAAAGAAACGTTCTTATTAAAAAATAAAATCTTAATTTAAAGTTATAATGCCAACCTAATTTTTTTATGTTGGCATTTTTTAATTTTATTTAGACATTATTTCGGAAATCTAAAAAAAACTCTAAACCACCAAAATGCTTTACAATTTAAAATGCTTGCTTATTTTTTACTTCTTTACTTTAGGCATTAGCGCTCAAGAAACGCTAAAATTCAAAAATAAAGTATATGATGCTTCATCGATTTGGAATTTTTATTGCGACGAATATGCATATTCATCAAAGTTAAAAGTTCAAATTGCAAAAGCAGAAAATAGTGCGATTTTGAAATTGTCGATTGACACAAGCAACGAAAATCTTTATATTGGCAACAAGATTTTGATTGTATTGAACGATGGAAATTTAATTTATTGTGCTGATAAAAACATTCGCGAAGGTTTAAGTAAAGAAAAAGCAACTTATTATTTTTTGACCAATTTCGAAATTAATCAACTAAAAAAATCAGACATTGATAATATTAGATTCCAAATTATTGGGAACGAATCGAAATTCAGCAGCAAAACAGGTTATTTTTCAGCTACTAAAAAACAAGCTTTTGAAGAAAATGAAAATAAGATTGATATCGTAAAAACTTCTTTAGATGTAAAATCACTTTTTAAAACTCCAACTAAAATAAAATAATTCTAACTTAATTTTCTATCAATTACACGTTTCATATCAACTTGAATAAAGGTTTTCATTTAAAAATAAAATTACATGTTTCAGAAGAACTAAATTAAAATTCAACTAAAAATTGTAAGACTGTTAATAATTAATTAATTTGCATAAAATTAATACCAACAAAATGACCAAAATAACCAGACTATTTGATTTTCCCTATCATCAGTTAGAAAAATACAACATTGAAGATGCGTTAGTAACTAAGCAAAATAATGTTTGGGTAAAAACCTCTACAAAAGAATATATTG
>CALPKO020000027.1 GCA_943324165.2 Bdellovibrio sp. ZAP7
GTAGTTTTATAATAAATGCTAAAATCAAGTAAATACAATATGTCTTTACGATTAGAGCAACTTATAATTAATTTTCGTAATAATGGCATGGCAAAGCTTCAATAATAATGGTGCCTACTCTAATTGCTGTGCAGCACTCTACAAGTTTGTATTGGCGAAATAATACAGCATTTTAATAATCAATTAGTGTTTTATTAGAGTTGATTTAAATCTTCGTAATTTTTTCAATTGTAAAAATAATTTTTAAAAATAATTTTCGTTTTCAATTGCTACTGGGCTGTATTTTTAAATAATAGAAAATCATCATTATCTCAGCACGGCATATAAAGAATTAATTAAAAGAATGTAATTGAGAAAATTTTAGAAAGTCGAAATGAATCTAGTATTTGATGGATTGATAGTTGAATTGAATAATTAAAAAGAAATTTAAACAAAATCATTATAAGCGCAAGCTATTAAAACACCTTGAGAAGTAATTTAATACATTGTTATTGTTTCAAATTTCAACAAATGTTGCGGATTATTTTAAAATCCGAGTTAACAATGCTGTTAAAAAGGGAATTATTGGGCACTTCAGCATTAGTTTTACATCTTCTGCAAAAGTAGTTTCTTCATCGAGAAATTTAAATATCAAAGTAGAATTCCCTTTTTCAAACAAGGATGAAAATATTTTAGAACCCAATGCGTTGTTTTTATCTAATACATCAAGAAAAAGCAAATCGTAAAACCAAAATTTATCCTTTTTATAAAATTTCCTAAGGTCTTTTTCTGATTGAAGAAATACAACCAAATTTTTAGCTTTTTTTATAGTGTGCCGAAAAGTGAAACCCGTACTGGCTTTTGTCCAACCGCCAGCGGAGCCTATATTTACAATATTTTTTGAATTGTTTTCCCAAAACGGATAACATGTCATTGGTATGTTTCCCAGTTCTTTTTCGGTGATTACAAATTCAGAAACATTTAATTTTTTCAGGTACAGCTTGATTTCTTTTTCGTAATCTTCTATTGCTAACAAATGATGAGAAAATAAAGTAGGCTCAAGCAAGGCTTCGTTGAAGGAGGTCGGCAAGACATACATAAATCTGGTGTTCCCGTTTTGCTCAATTGAAAAATCCATAAAAGTTGCTACTTCTGGATTGAAAACAGGTTCTTTTGTCTTAACAAACCAACCCACAAAATGTTGTGACAAAATTGGAAATTTAGTTTGCGATTTTGCAATTTCAGGATTGTAAATGCTATTGAAAAGTTTATCGCAAATGAAATTGTTTTTTTCTGTTTCGACCAGAACTTCAGTGTCATTATCTTGAAAGCGGAGTACTTTTTCATTTACAAAAGTAATATTGTCGTGCTTATCAATCAAATCAAAAACCAAATTATAAAAGTCTAAACCACGAATCATTTTATACTGATAAGGCTTCATGTCTATATTTCTTTCGAAATTTTCATTTGCAAAAAGTGTACTTCGCCATTTTTTCGAAATTATTTCATCAAATAAATCAGATTCATCCCAAAAACACCAAGTCCTATCATTGCTTTTCTTTAGATTTTCATCTAGCAATAAAATGGATTTATCTTTGAATTTTTCTGACAAAATCATTTCATAAATGGTCATCAAAGCAGATAATCCCGATCCAGTAAATATGTAATCGTAGTGTTTCATATCAAATTCTAAACGAAAATCCAAAAGCAAAATAGTGTGCAGGAGCATTATTCGTAATTCCTATACTCGAGGACAAATCTACCATAAAATTGTCGTTAATCAAATAGGTAAGACCACCTGCAAAATTGTGTTTAGATTTGTCGTATTGAGGAGAAAAACCAAATAATTCTATATATGAACCTAAATTTTTTGTTATTGAGTATCCGGTTGTAAGGGTATATATAAAAGTTGGTTCAGTTGTAAATCCATCCCATTCCGCCCCTAGATTATAACTTAAACTCATTTTTTCCGATATAGAATGTTGCATTGTAAATCGAAAATCTGGTGCAAAAAAATCGGTTTTGTATTGTTTAGAGGCAGCGTTTGGTATTCCAACATGTGCTATTAAAGAAGTTTTTGGAAAAACACCTTTTTCTTCTGACAATTTTACTTTGAAACCAAAGTAAATTGGAGTAAAACCATTCGCTTTTTGATTATTTATTTTTTCTGAAATAAATTCTGTTATCACACGCAATTCAAAATTATCGTTTACGCCATATTTCCATAAAGTAGATGGAATTGAAAAAGTACAGCTCAGAGCGTCATTTTTTTGAAAAGTAAATCCTGTTTCTATTTGAAACACCCCAATAGGAACAATTGCTGGGGTTTCTGTTTGGTCTGGTCGATCTGTTTGAATAGGTTCTGATTTTTGAGCATGAATTGAAGCGGAAACAAATAGAATAAGTAAAAGTGAAATTTTTATTTTCATAAAATAATTTTTAGACAAAGCTAAAATAATTATTTTGTTAGTAAAAATTTATTATATTTGTTTGGAATAAATACAACATGAGCAAATCTTTAGAAGAAGTAAATCAAACGGTTTTAACGCAAAACAAAACGACTGGTTTTAGAAAAATATTGGCTTTTTTTGGCCCAGCTTACTTAGTGAGTGTGGGATATATGGATCCCGGAAACTGGGCAACCGACATTGCAGGCGGAAGTCAATTTGGCTATGCGTTACTTTGGGTCTTACTGATGAGTAATATGATGGCGTTACTTTTACAAAGCTTAAGTGCGCGATTAGGAATAGTTACCCAACGTGATTTGGCACAAGCGTCGAGAGAAACCTACTCGAAATACATCAATTATATTCTTTATTTTTTGGCTGAAATTGCCATTGCAGCGTGCGATTTGGCAGAAGTCTTGGGAATGGCTATCGGAATCAATTTGTTGTTTGGCATCCCGTTATTGCCTGCCGTTTTGATTACGGTTTTGGACACATTTTTATTGTTATTTCTTATCAATAAGGGAATCCGAAAAATGGAAGCTTTTATTATTGTTCTCGTTGCAATTATTGGTTTTTCGTTTATTTTCGAAATGATTTTTGCACAACCCGAAATGGGAAAAGTGCTTTATGGACTTATTCCTTCGATGCCCAATGAAACCGCTTTGTACATTGCAATTGGTATTATTGGTGCAACCGTAATGCCACACAATTTGTACTTACATTCTTCACTTGTTCAAACGCGTAAGTTTGACAGAAGCAATGCAGGAATAAAGCAAGCGTTGAAATACAACTTCATTGATTCGACGATTGCGCTCAATTTGGCATTTTTTGTAAATGCAGCCATTTTGATTTTGGCAGCTGCTACTTTCTTTAAAAACGGAATGTATCAAGTTGCTGAAATTCAAGACGCCCACCAATTTCTTGCTCCGCTTTTGGGCACTAAATGGGCACCGATTTTATTTGCTGTTGCTTTGATTGCGGCTGGGCAAAGTTCGACAGTTACAGGTACTTTAGCTGGGCAAATCATCATGGAAGGATATTTGAATTTGCGAATTCAGCCATGGGTGAGGAGAATAATTACACGTTTAATTGCAATCGTTCCGGCAGTTATTGTCATCTCGATTTTTGGCGAAAGCGTTACCGGTAAATTATTGATTTTAAGTCAAGTAATTTTAAGTTTACAGCTCGGATTTGCTATAATTCCACTTATACATTTTGTTTCTGATCAACAAAAAATGAAAGGTTTTGCGATTTCGAAAATTACTCAAATTGCTTCTTGGATTGTGGCCTTGGTTATTGTTTCGCTCAACATTAAACTGGTGTTCAATGAAATTCAAAGTTGGTTACAAAGCGCCGAAAATCCAGTTATTTTATGGTTAACAGTTGTTCCTTTGGCCTTTGGCTTTTTAATTTTATTGATATATATTGTTTTAAAACCGTTTCTTTCAAAATTAAAACCTGATATTCACAATCATTCTCCGCACAATTTGGTTTTGAGATTTTCAGAATCTGATGGTTATAATAAAAAGAACATTGCCATTACGGTTGATTTTTCCGATTCAGATCAAAATGCGTTAAATAGTGCAATTGAATTGGGTGGAACAGCAGCGAATTATACACTTATCCATATCGTAGAAACGGTTGGAGCAATGTTTTATGGAGATGACATTGAGGATCACGAAACAACAATTGATGAGAAATTACTTGTAGAATACAAAGAAATGCTTTCAGAAAAAGGCTTCAAAGTAGAAACAGTTTTAGGATTTGGAAAACCCAACAAGACAATCTCTAAAATAATTAACGAGGGGAACTATGATATTTTAGTAATGGGAACGCATGGTCATACTGGATTTAAAGATTTGATTTTTGGAACAACAGTCGATAAACTTCGTCATGATATAGATATTCCATTGTTTATAGTAAAGAATTAATTTTTAGTTCAACAGTCTTAAATCGTTAATCTTCAATCAACAATCCCATGACCTTTTCAGAAGAGAATTATCTCAAAACAATTTACCATTTAACGACCAATTCTGATGCAGAAATCAGTACAAATGCCATTGCAGAAATGATGGTGACTAAAGCTTCGTCTGTAACCGACATGCTTAAAAAATTGGCCGAAAAAGATTTAGTAAATTACAAAAAATACCAAGGGGTTTCCTTAACTGATGAAGGAAAATTGGCTGCCAAAATGATTGTGAGAAAACACCGATTGTGGGAGGTTTTTTTAGTTGAAAAATTAGATTTTCCTTGGGATGAGGTGCACGATATTGCAGAACAATTACAGCATATAAAATCAGAACAATTGATTGATAAATTAGATGATTTTTTGGGAAACCCTACAGAAGATCCTCATGGCGACCCAATTCCAGATGCTAAAGGTAAAATTATAAAAGTTGAAAAATTATTGTTGTCTGAACTAAATAAAAATCAAATTGGAATTTGTGTTGGCGTTAAAGATTCCTCTGCCGAATTTTTAAAATACCTCGATAATAATAAAATTGCTTTGGGTGTTAGTATAAAAGTCAATTCGATTGAGCCCTTTGATTTGTCTTTTAATGTAAAAATTAATGAAATTGATTTTATAATCTCGAATAAAATTGCAGAAAATATATTTGTAAAGATGCTTTAAATACTATTTTAGTTATTGCTTACACAACTTCTTTTGCTTTAAGGTTTCCAAATATTTTATTAAAAGGAAACCGTAAGCAATTGTTTATACTAGAATTTTACGCCGATTGAAATATAAAAAGTTCTTCCCTCGCCAGGTAAAATTCCCGGGCCAGGATATCCACTAGACCTTCTTGTTGCATAATCTTTATTCAAAAGATTATTGATGCCAGACCTGATGTTGTAATTTTTTAAAAATTTATATTCAGAAGAAAAATCTGCAATATTATAACCGTCTAAAATTCCTGTTTGTCCGTTTACAGATGGCTTAACGGTATTGTTCGCATCAGTGAAAATTTTACCAGACATTTTATACTGCAATGTAGCCGAAAAGTTTTGGTTACTCCACGACATTCCGAAATTATGTATGTATCTTGGTGCATTTTCAACTCTATTGCCTCGCAAGTTCGATGCTGTTATAATAACGTTTGGTGCCGTCCCAGAAGCGGTTGTTGTTTTAAAATCCACATATTTACTGTCAATAAACGACATAGAAGCAAATACATTCACATTTCCATATGGCTGTTCTATTCCTACCATTTTGGTAATGTTAAAATCAACAAAACTTTCAATTCCTTTGTTTTGGGTTTCTCCTAAATTGGTTCTGAATAAATACGTTCCTTGTATCGGATCATTGTTGATAAATTGTCTTAAACCGCCCACACGATTGTTGTAACTTAAATAAAATAAGCTAACATCAAAATTTAAAAATCCTTTGTAAACGCCACGATAACCCAAATCTGCATTGTACCCGCTTGCATCTTTTAAGTTTGGATCTATAACATCAATTATGGCAGCAAGAGTTAAATCGCTGAATAAAACAGGTCGAAATGCTTGTGAAATATTGGCATATATATTTGTTTTGTCCAATTTGTATTCCAATCCTAAACCTAAAAGCGGTTTGTTTCTAACGATATTTTTTTCGCCGAAGTTCACATCGTTTCCAACAGCAGTTGAATTGATATGTTCAAAACGAACGCCTGGCGTGATGCTAAAATTGTCAGTCACTTTGAATTGATTTTCCGCAAAAAGCGCAATGTTCTTTGTTGTAAACTGCAGTTCGCTTGCATATTTGTTCAATATGGTCATATCAAAATCTGACCCAGACGTTCCTTGTCCATTTTGAAAACGCCTTGTTTTCGCTTGATAGATTCTAACGCCAAAAGCTAGGTTTTGTTTGGTTTTTCCAAGTTTATAACGATAAATATTTCTGTTTTCAATACCTAAATTGCGGTACTCATCGCTATCAACCCTTCTATTTGCAAATTGATCTGTTAACGGATTAATTGCGTCTTCAATATTGGCTGCGCTTGTAAAACCAACGCTATTTCTTTTGCCAATCAGTCCAAAAGCTCTGACATTTACATCCAAATTAACATTTATTTTTGTGTCAAAATTCAATGAAAAAATATTCCATGGCACGCCAAACCAGTTTCGAGCTCTATTTGATTGTCTTGTATTTGCATTAAATAATTCATCGGTTAATCCACCAGGTTGTTGCATTTCGTAATCTGCATTGGTATATTCTCCGCTGATTTTTGTTTTGTCAGAAAATCGGTATTCAACAAAGGCGTGTGTATTTCTTGACTCAAATCGATTATTTTTTCTCCATCCTTTTGCACTTCTAGAATGATTATATGCATAATAAGACCATTTTTTATACTTTCCGCCAATTGCATTAAATGTACTTATCAAGCCATAACTTCCAACCGTATTTTGTGTTTCAAAAGAAAATGGTTTTTCATTTTCTCTTTTTAAAATGTAGTTCAACATCCCACCGAATTGCGGTCCGAACTGCAAAGAAGCTCCGCCACGAACCATTTGAATGGTTTCTACTGCTTCTAGTGGAGGATTATAATAAGCTTCTGGATAGCCAAAAACATCTGCAGACATGTCAACACCATTTTGTCGTGTGTTGAGTTCCCAGCTGCGGTTTGGACTCAATCCTCTAACGCCGACATTGATTTGAAGGCCAGAACCTTCATTTTCCCAAACAGTAACCCCAGGAATTCGGGCAAAAATTTCACGTGCATTGTTGTTGGTTAAGTTGCCATTGATGTTGGATAGCTTTAAAACTTCATTTTTTTTGCCTGAAAATAAAATATTGTCTTTTGTTTCTGGCATTCTTTCAGGACTTTGTTGTTTTGTTACGATAATGACTGTTTTCAGTTTTCTAACAGAATCGTTTTTTTGTAAAGTTGTTTCATTTTGTGCGAAGACACAATTTGCTAATGATAGCGAAAATAGGAGGGTATAGATGGCGCGCATATATTATTTAGATTTATTCTACGCGGCAAAAATAGGCTTTATATTTATTTAGACAAAATATAAATAGTATTTTGTTGAAATTATTTTATTGAATAAAAAAAGCCCTTTCTCATTTTAGAAAAAGGACTCTTAATTTCTTATTTTTAAAGGATTTAGAGTTCTAAAGCTTTTTTTGCGTTTCCATCCATTAATAATTCTAAGGGATTTTCTAATGCTTCTTTTACCGCAACCAAGAATCCTACGGACTCTCTGCCGTCAATAATTCTGTGATCGTAAGAAAGTGCAACATACATCATCGGATGAATTTCTACTTGTCGATTCACCGCTATTGGGCGTTCAATAATATTGTGCATTCCTAAAATACCAGATTGAGGAGGATTGATAATTGGAGTAGATAACATACTACCAAAAACACCACCATTTGTTATAGTAAAAGTTCCGCCGGTCATGTCATCTACGGTGATTTGTCCATCGCGTGCACGCAACGCCAAACGTTTTATTTCTGCTTCAATTCCTCGAAACGATAATAATTCAGCGTTTCTAACCACAGGAACCATTAAACCTTTTGGACCAGAAACGGCAATCGAAATATCCACAAAATTAAAAGATTGTTTAAAATCTCCGTCCATCATAGAATTCACATCCGGAAATAATTGTAAAGCACGGGTTACCGCTTTTGTAAAAAAAGACATATATCCTAATCCTAAACCACCGTGTTTGGTTTTAAATTCGTCTTTAAATTGATTTCTTAAGGTATTGATTGGTGTCATGTTTACTTCATTAAAAGTAGTCAACATAGCAGTTTCATTTTTTGCTGCCACCAATCTTTCGGCAACTTTTCGGCGCAACATCGAAAGTTTTGTACGTTCCGATCCCCGATTTCCACCTGTTGGTGTTCCCATTGATGGAACTGCATTTACGGCGTCATCTTTGGTAATTCTTCCATCTTTTCCAGTGCCAACAATATCTTTTGGTTGAATGTTTTTTTCGTTTAATATTTTTTTCGCGGCAGGAGATGGCGTTTGCTCAGCATAAGTTTTTTCAACAGCAATTGGCGCTGCTTTTGGTGTTTCAACAGCAATTGGCGCCTCTGCTTTTTTCTCTTCCACTTTTTGTGTTGCTGTAGTATCGGAACCAGTTGGTTTTGCTGCGCTTGTATCAATTAAACAAACAACTGCGCCAACAGCAACGGCATCGCCTTCTTCTGCTTTCAAAGTAATAATTCCACTTGCCTCAGCAGGCAATTCAAGTGTGGCTTTGTCCGAATCTACTTCTGCAATAGCTTGATCTTTTTCTACATAGTCCCCATCTTTCACTAACCATGTAGCGATTTCTACTTCTTTTATCGATTCGCCTGGTGAAGGCACTTTCATTTCTAAAATCATCTTTATTTTTGTTTAAGGTATGAAATGTTTAAAGTAAAATAAGGAACTTTAAACCTAAAAGTAATATTTTAATTAAATAAATTTTTATCAAAAACCATTGCTATTGCAGCCGCATGCCGCTTTTTAGATCTTGCATAACTTCCAGCGGCCGGTGCGCTGTATGCTTTCAAGGAGGCAACTCTCAATTTTACTAAATCAAAATTCATTAACATATAACTATAAGCGCCCATGTTTCTTGGTTCTTCTTGTGCCCAAACATAATCATTTGCATTTGGATAAGAAGCTATAATGGCTTTTAACTGTTCGATTGGTAAAGGAAACAGTTGTTCTATTCTAACTAATGCAACGTCTTTGCGGTTAAGATTTTCTCTTTCTACTGTTAAATCATAGTAGAATTTTCCGGTACAAAAAACTAAAGTTTTCACTTCGTTTTTCTCAACGGTATTGTCATCAATTGTTTCTTGGAAAGTTCCAGTTGCAAATTCATCTACAGTGGAAACAACTCTAGGATCACGTAATAAACTCTTTGGAGTGAATACAATTAATGGTTTTCTGAAAGTTGTTTTCATTTGTCGTCTTAACAAATGATAAAAATTGGCCGGTGTCGTACAATCTGCAACAAACATGTTTTCGTTAGCACATTGTTGCAAGTAACGCTCCATTCTTGCTGATGAATGTTCTGCGCCTTGGCCTTCATAACCGTGCGGCAAAAGCATTACCAAACCATTTTGATTGTTCCATTTGTCTTCGGCTGCGGAAAGGTATTGGTCAATCATAATCTGTGCACCATTGCTAAAGTCACCAAATTGTGCTTCCCAAATGGTCAACGTTTTTGGACTTGCCAAAGCATATCCATA
>CALPKO020000028.1 GCA_943324165.2 Bdellovibrio sp. ZAP7
AATGATTATGATTTTGGACTTAGCAATCCAAACGATTATCTTTTCGAATATAATTATTTAGGTAGATCAGAAACTGCAGGACTATTAAGCCAACAATTTTTTCTTGCTGAAGGCGGATTTAAATCAAAATTAGCTCCTTCTTTAATAAACCAATGGATAATTACCTCTAATATAAGTTTTAATGTTTGGAATTGGATAGAAATATATGGCGATTTAGGATTTTTAAAAAACAAATCTAATCACGAAAAATTTGTATACGACAGCGGTGTTCGGTTTAATTTACTAACAGATTATTTTGAGCTTTATTTTCCGATGTATTCTAATAATGGTTGGGAAATCGCTCAACCTAACTACAATCAAAAAATCAGGTTTATTGTTGCGTTAGATCCAAAAATTCTTATGAATCTTTTTACAAGAAAATGGTTTTAAACTTTAGAGACCTGCAATAATTGTAATTTTAAATCATTTTTTTTAAATAATATTTCAATTATTCGCAAATATTATATTATTTATGGCTTTATAATTATCAATAATCAAATTATATTTTTTTCATAGTATTATGAAAATAGCTATATTTTAATTAAATTTGTTTCACAATCGAACAACAATCCATTATGACAGAAGCTGCAACTCATTCGCAATTAACCTTTGAAGATTTCAAAAAAGAAGTTTTAAACGATTACAAAATCGCAATGACTAGTCGAGAATGTAGTCTTTTGGGAAGAAAAGAAGTTTTGACCGGAAAAGCTAAATTTGGGATTTTTGGCGATGGAAAAGAAGTGCCACAAGTGGCAATGGCAAAAGCTTTTAAAAATGGTGATTTTCGTTCTGGATATTATAGAGACCAGACTTTTATGATGGCGATTGGCGAAATGACCATTCAACAATTTTTTGCAGGATTGTATGGTCACACCGATATTAACCACGATCCGATGAGCGCTGGACGTCAAATGGGTGGACATTTTGCAACGCATTCTTTAGACGAAAACGGGAATTGGAAAAACCTTACTTTACAAAAAAATTCAAGCGCAGATATTTCGCCTACAGCGGGGCAAATGCCAAGGCTGTTGGGTTTAGCACAAGCATCTAAAATTTATAGAAACGTCAACGGCATCGACAACAAAACCAATTTTTCTATCAATGGAAATGAAGTTGCTTGGGGCACGATTGGAAACGCATCTACTTCAGAAGGACTTTTTTTTGAAACAATAAATGCAGCGGGAGTGCTTCAGGTTCCAATGGTGGTAAGCGTCTGGGACGATGAATACGGAATATCTGTTCATGCAAAACACCAAACTACAAAAGAGAATATTTCTGAAATCTTGAAAGGATTTCAAAGAAATGAAAATGAAAATGGTTTTGAAATTTTTAGAGCCAAAGGCTGGGATTATGCCGAACTGATTACTAATTATCAAAAAGCAGCGAAGATAGCTCGCGAAGAACATGTGCCAGTTTTGATTCACGTTCAAGAATTGACACAACCTCAAGGACATTCTACTTCTGGTTCGCACGAACGGTATAAAAATGAATCTCGATTAAAATGGGAAGCTGATTTTGATTGCTTGCGTCAAATGAAATTGTGGATGATTGCTATGAATATTGCTTCAATTGATGAATTAGATGCAATTGATGAATCAATAAAAAAGGAAGTACTTGAATGTAAAAAGTTGGCTTGGCATGCATTTGTTGCGCCAACAAAATCCGAACAAAATGAATTAATTGAATTATTAGAAACAATTACCAACGAAAGTGATAATAAAGTTTTTACTGATAAGTTTATTTCAGATTTAAAAAACATTAAAGAACCTATTCGCAAAGAAATTTTGGTCACTGCTCGAAAAGTTTTACGAATTATTGCAAACGAAAGCAATCGTGCAAAGCTGTCTGAATGGATTACTAATTACATTGAAAAAATTCAACCTAGATTCAGTTCGCATTTATTTTCTCAATCGGATAAAAATATTTATTCTGTAAAAGAAGTTTTACCACTGTATGACGAAAATGCAGAAGAAACAGATGCGCGTTTGGTTTTAAGGGATAATTTTGATGCCCTATTTTCAAAATACCCAGAAACATTAATTTTTGGAGAAGATGCAGGAAACATTGGTGATGTAAATCAGGGTTTAGAGGGAATGCAAGAAAAATATGGAGAACTTCGAGTTGCCGATGTGGGAATTCGTGAAGCAAGTATTTTGGGGCAAGGAATCGGAATGGCAATGAGAGGTTTACGTCCAATCGCCGAAATTCAATACTTGGATTATTTGCTCTATGCCATTCAAATTATGAGCGATGATTTGGCTACTTTACAACACAGAACCTGCGGAAAACAAAAATCTCCATTAATTATTCGTACGCGCGGACACCGATTGGAAGGTGTTTGGCATTCGGGTTCACCAATGGGTATGATTATCAATTCCATTCGTGGAATTCATGTTTTGGTACCAAGAAATATGACAAAAGCTGCTGGTTTTTATAATACATTACTCGAAACAGACGAACCTGCATTGGTAATAGAATGTCTGAACGGTTATCGATTAAAAGAAAAAATGCCTACAAATTTGGGGGAATTTAAAACACCGATTGGCGTTGTTGAAACGATAAAAGAAGGAAAAGACATCACTTTAGTTGGCTATGGTTCAACTTTGCGATTGGTAGAACAAGCTGCAAAAGAACTTTTAGAAATCGGAATTGATTGCGAAATTATTGATATTCAATCACTTTTGCCATTTGACATTAACCATGATATTTCAAAAAGTTTGGCAAAAACCAACCGACTATTAATAATAGACGAAGATGTTCCGGGCGGAGCATCGGCTTATTTGTTGCAACAAATTGTTGAAGTCCAAAATGGATATCAATTCCTTGATAGCAAACCAGAAACTTTGGCTGCAAAAGCGCACCGACCAGCTTATGGAACAGATGGTGATTATTTTTCAAAACCTTCAATTGAAGACATATTTGAAAAAGTGTACAACATCATGAATGAAGTTAATCCATCTGCTTATCCAAAATTATATTGATTTTTTTAAATATAATTATTTAGAAAATAATTAATTAAAGAACAACAAATGCCGAATTACTTCCCTTCAATTATCGCAGCCAATAATTTTTTCGCACGCAATAGTTTGATTTTTACATTGCTTAACGGCTCTCCGATTTTATCTGCAATCTCCTGATAAGTTAATTCTTGGAAATAGCGCATTTGAATGACTTCCTGATAGTTGGGTTTCAATTCTTTAATGAATTGCAATAATCTTGAAAGGTTTTGTTCAGCAATTAAGTCATCCTCTGCAGAAGGCGAACTATCAGCAATATTGTATGCCTGCTGGTCTTCTTGGTCTGTAATTTCAATTAAATGAGTCGACTTCTTTTTACGCAACATATCAATATGTACATTTTTCGCAATGGCAATCAACCAAGTATTGAATTGAAATTCGTTGTTGTAAGTGCTAATTTTATCAAATGCTTTGGCAAAAGTTTCTATCGAAATATCTTCTGAATCTGTTTCGTTTTCAGTGCGCTTAAGCATAAAACCATATACTTCATTCCAATAATGGTCCAGCAAAAAAGTAAATGCGACCTGATCACCCAATTTAGCTTTTTCTATAAATGGTTTTATTTCCAATTGACAGGTTTTGTAAAAATATTACTTACGAAAATATTCAATTGTGTAAAGACTAAAGTTATTTCGATAATCGGAAACCAAAACATTACGTCTTTTTCTTTTAATTTTCCTGCTGCAAAACCCAATGAAATCCATGAAAACAAATACCTAAAACCAATTAAACTTACCACAATAATCCAATGAAATTGAAAAATGAGCAGAATTATCGGAAGAATAAGAAATAATATTTGACTAAAAAAGAAAACGGTCAATTGAAAAGTGTCAAAAGTTTTATAAAAACTTGCTGTGGATACGTGCCTCTTTTTCTGCGTAAACCATGCAGAAAAAGTAGTTTTTGGTTTAGAATAAGTAACACTATCCGGAGTAAAACAAACGGAAGTATTCTTGTTATTAGCTACTTGATTGATAAACAAATCATCGTCGCCTGATCGAATTTTTAAATGATCACGATAACCATCCACCTTAAAGAATTCGTCTTTTTTATAAGCCAAATTTCGACCAACTCCCATATATGGTTTTCCAAATTTAGCCCAAGAAAAATATTGAACCGCAGTCAGCAAAGTTTCAAAACGAATGATTTTGTTCAAAAATGAATTTGGAACTTTTTCATAAGCACCATAACCTAAAACAATGGTTTTTTGCATGGTAAAATTGGCACTCATTTCAGTAATCCAATTATTAGAAGCTGGGTAGCAATCCGCATCAGTAAACAGTAAATACTCATGTGTTGCCGCTTTGATTCCCATGGTGAGCGCAAATTTTTTGTTTCCCCAAAAAGCTTCATTGTTAGCGACTTTAACCAATTTTACATTGTTATATTTTTTCTCAAATGCTTCAAAAACTTCTAAAGTTTCAACGCTCGAGGCATCGTCAATCAATACAATTTCGAAGTTGGGATAATTTTGTTCAGCAAGAAGCGGAATGAATTTAGCTACATTTTCTTCTTCATTTTTAGCGCAAACAATTACCGAAATAGGAATTTTTTTCGGATTGTTTTTTTTTGCTTTCGCAAATGAAAATTTTCCAAAGACAATTAAATAATAAAAAAGTTGAATAACTACAACACCTATAAAAATAAAGAAAAGAATTGATAACATGCTATTTTAAAATCAATTTAAAATTTTTGTAAAGATAAGTTTGAATTCTGAATTTTAGATGATAAAATTAATTTTGATTTTCTGTTTTATTAACAATTTTGATGACTTTTTAAATCTTTCCATTTAAAATTTATACCACAAAAGCAACCACCATAAAATTGGTATACTTTCGGTCCAAAAAGAAGTGTAATATTTTGAACGATTTGCATTTGAAAAAAAGACAAAAACGCCGATAACCAACGTAATAATCAAGTCCAACTGTAAAAAATAATAACAAATCAAAAGTAAAAAATAACCTGCCAATTTAGTGTTTTGAATCCCTATTTTATGCGGTAAAGTCACCAAGGTTTTTGCATCTATCTCCTGGTCAACAATCTCAAAAGGAATCAAAAGGCAAAGCACAACGAGCAATCTCTGCATCAAACACCCTAACTTATCATTCCAATTTAAAATCAAACAAGGAACATAAACAGTGATATAGGTCACACAAATTGCTACAATAAACATTTTTAAAAAACCATATTTTCGAAGAAAAGGATAGGTAAAAACAACAATTGAAATTCCTAAAAACGCCAATTTTATTTCAAATTCCAATTTAAAAAAATAGAAAAGCAGTCCAAAAAAAGCAAAAATAGTAACGATTAAAATTGGATAATTTTTCTTGACCGTAAAAACTTTTTTTTGAAACACTTCAAAATATTTCAAAAAATTGTATCCGAAAATTGTTCCAAAAAAAATAAATAAATCCACATTTAAATTTGTAGAAATGTTTAACGCTATTCTTGTGATCTGCACCAAAGAAAATACTGCAAATGCAACATGAATGCTCGTAGTGATATAAAAATCAAGAATTGACTTAAAAATTTTCATTAAACAAAATTAATCAAATTGTTAATAAGAATGAGTTTTAGTTGAAAAATTGACAGAATATCAAGTTAAAAAAGCCAAATGTTTGAGGATTAATATTTAATTTTACAGTCGCTTATAAAACACAACTTTCTCATCGACATTCTATACAATGAAAACAGATTCTTTTGCATTAAGACACATTGGTACCAACGAAAACGATCTTCCAAAGATGTTAAAAACCATTGGAGTTGAGTCCATAGATCAATTGATTTATGAAACCATTCCAAATGATATTCGCCTTAAAAACACTTTAGATTTGCCCTCTGCAATGTCTGAATTTGAATTTTCAAATCACATTGCAAAATTAGGAAACAAAAATAAAGTATTTCAAACTTACATAGGCTTGGGTTATAATCAAGCGGTGATTCCTGCAGTAATTCAGCGTAATATTTTCGAAAATCCAGGATGGTATACTGCCTACACGCCTTACCAAGCAGAAATTGCCCAAGGCAGATTAGAAGCCATTTTGAATTTCCAAACCATGGTCATCGAATTGTCTGGAATGCAAATCGCCAATGCCTCGCTATTAGACGAAGGTACCGCCGCCGCAGAAGCTATGGCGCTGCTTTTTGATGTTCGAACAAGAGACCAAAAGAAAAATAATGTTTGCAAATTTTTCGTTTCTGAAGAAATCATGCCACAAACTTTATCGGTTTTGCAAACCCGTTCTGCTCCAATTGGTGTAGAATTAGTAGTTGGAAACCACGAAGATTTTGATTTTTCAGCTGATTTTTACGGCGCAATTCTTCAATATCCAGGAAAACATGGGCAAATTTATGATTATGCTGGCTTTATTTCTAAAGCAAAATCCAATGAAATTAAAGTGGCTGTGGCTGCAGATATTTTAAGTTTAGTAAAATTGAAATCTCCAGGAGAAATGGGCGCTGATGTAGTTTTAGGAACAACACAACGTTTCGGAATTCCATTAGGATATGGCGGACCTCACGCCGCGTATTTTGCTACCAAAGAAGAATACAAACGCAGTATGCCAGGTAGAATTATTGGCGTAACCATTGACACTAATGGAAACCGTGCGTTGAGAATGGCTTTGCAAACCAGAGAACAACACATCAAAAGAGACAAAGCAACCTCAAATATTTGTACTGCCCAAGTTTTATTGTCCGTAATGGCGGGAATGTATGCCGTTTATCACGGGCCAAAAGGTTTGGAATACATTGCCAATAAAGTACATGCTTCTGCAGTGACTTTAGCCAATGAATTAGAAAAATTAGGATTGTACCAAATTAATTCTGCCTATTTTGATACCATTGTTATCAAAACGGATAGCCGAAAAGTGCGCGCAATTGCCGAATTAAACGAAGTCAATTTTTATTATGTTGATGAGAATACGGTTTCAATTTCAGTGAATGAAACTACAAGCATAGCCGATTTGAACAAAATCGTTTCCATTTTTGCGGAAGCAACAGACAAACCAACTGTGCCTTTTACAGCTTTATTGAAAGCTTCTTTGCTTACCGCTAATTTAGAGAGAAACACTACCTTTTTACAGCACGAAGTTTTTAACAAATACCATTCTGAAGCTGCTCTGATGCGTTACATCAAGATGCTCGAGCGCAAAGATTTATCGTTGAACCATTCTATGATTTCGTTAGGTTCTTGCACCATGAAACTGAATGCAGCGTCAGAAATGTTGCCCTTAAGCATGCCGCAATGGAACAACATTCATCCTTTTGCTCCAGTAAATCAAGCACAAGGATACCAAGAAATGTTAACTAAATTAGAACAACAACTTAATGTTATTACTGGTTTTGCTGGCACAACATTACAACCCAATTCTGGTGCCCAAGGAGAATATGCCGGTTTGATGGTCATTCGTGCTTATCACCATTCACGTGGAGATTTTCACAGAAACATTGCTTTAATTCCCGCTTCGGCACACGGAACAAATCCCGCATCGGCAGCGATGGCAGGAATGCAAGTTGTTGTAACCAAAACATTAGAAAACGGAAATATTGATGTAGAAGATTTAAGAGAAAAAGCCCTTCTTCACAAAGACAATTTGTCTTGCTTGATGGTGACTTATCCTTCTACCCATGGTGTTTTTGAAAGTGCCATCAAAGAAATTACACAATTGATACACGATAACGGTGGACAGGTTTATATGGATGGCGCCAACATGAATGCCCAAGTTGGATTAACAAATCCTGCCACAATTGGCGCTGATGTTTGCCATTTAAATTTACACAAAACCTTTGCAATTCCGCATGGTGGTGGTGGCCCTGGCGTTGGTCCGATTTGTGTCGCACCTCAACTGGTTCCATTTTTACCTTCCAATCCTATTATCGAAACCGGTGGCGAACAAGCAATAACGGCCATTTCTGCTGCACCTTGGGGTTCTGCTTTGGTATGTCTCATTTCTTATGGTTATATCTGTATGTTGGGTGCCGAGGGTTTAAAACAAGCTACAGAATATGCGATTTTGAATGCCAATTATATCAAAGAAAGATTGAATGGCCATTACGAAACTTTGTATTCTGGCGAAATGGGACGTGCCGCACACGAAATGATTTTAGAGTGTCGTCCGTTTAAAGAAAAAGGAATTGAAGTGACAGACATTGCAAAACGTTTGATGGATTATGGCTTTCATGCGCCAACAGTTTCATTTCCTGTTGCAGGAACATTAATGATTGAACCAACAGAAAGTGAAAATTTAGACGAATTAGACCGTTTTTGCGATGCAATGATTTCGATTAGAAAAGAAATTGAAGTTGCCACTTTAGAAGACAAAAACAATGTGCTAAAAAACGCTCCTCATACCTTGATGATGGTAACAGCCGACAATTGGATTTATCCTTACACCAGAGAACAAGCAGCATTCCCATTGGAATATGTGGCTGAAAATAAATTTTGGCCAACGGTTCGTCGTGTTGACGAAGCTTATGGAGACAGAAATTTAGTTTGCAGCTGTGCTCCTATTGAAGCTTATATGGAAAGTTAATTTTTTCTGATTAAAATATTTAAAGTCCCATTAGTTTGGGACTTTTTTTTTGTTATTGCTAACAATGCTGAAGAAGAAAATTGTTTACGCTTATAACGCCCCCTTGTTAACGAAGTTACGTTGAAGTGAACTGAGTTATCTCTTCCGAAGATAATGTTCCTAAGTGAAAACAAAACGTTCTTTCACCACTTTCCAGCAAATTCGCTTAACCGACTGTTAGCAACTTCTTCAATTATATTGCTAGTAACTAGTCTGTGGAAAGTGCTATAAGAAACTTTACTTTTCTATCGTTTTGTAAATAAAAACATAAACACGGCAAAAAATAGAACAATTAAGAAAATAAACATACTTTCACGATAAGAATAATCATTTTCAAATAGCGAAACGACATCTTTAAAATCATATTTATGTTCGATATAAAATCCATTTTGGATTTCTTTTCCAAAGTCCTTTTCCTCTTTCAAAACCGTAGAAAATATCATTAGCATGACAGCGATGAAAGCAATCAAAATTGAAATTTTTTTGTTGTAAAGTTTTTCCATTTTTCGTAATTATAAAATCTAACTTAATCTCTTCTCATATTATTGTGAATTTTCCCCGCTCCACAAAATTTCCTTTCAAATGCTCCGCAAACGTCTCCAGACTTTGCGGAAGGTTAAGAAATGCAGTAATTGACATCCGCACTTCAAATTACAATCCACAATAATGCATCAAATTTAAAATCCGCGAAAATCCGTTCAATCCGCATTCCAAAAACCAACAATCAAAACCCAACACCTGCTTATTTTGCTGTTATAATATATTAGTAAAATAGTAAAGCCATCTCATTTTTAAAACTTGAGACGGCTTTTTATATAAAATTATAAGATTAATTATTAAAATTTCAACTTCAATACTTTTTCAACAGAGATTCTTCGTACTTATCCCCTACTCTTTTCCAGTTAATTACTTTCATAAAAGCA
>CALPKO020000029.1 GCA_943324165.2 Bdellovibrio sp. ZAP7
ATTAGACAATTTGATGAAGATGGCGAATTTGATGAGAATAGTAATATAATTGCAATTTTCCCAGATCATGGCTCTCGTTACATGAGCAAAATATACAGTGACGAATGGATGGAAGAACAAGGTTTTTTTGATAGTGTAAATGCCGAAGAAGTCCAAAAAATAGAATTTATAAAGTAGTGTCATTGCAAATAATGTTTTCAGAAGCCCAATTTATTGGGCTTTCTTCATTTTTTTATAGATTATTATTTGGATTATTTTAACTTCATTTTACCCGAATAACCTTTTTTTAGGTGTACTTTTGCAAATCTGAAAAAACCAAAGTTAAGAATCCAAAATTGCAATGCCACACAAAGAAATAGAAGTAGAAATCGAAGACAAAAAGGAACTTTACGGTTATCAAAAAGGCGATATAGATGCTATTTTTGAACGAATGGACAACACAAATTCCAATTATAGACTTTTGTACCAATTACCTACTGGCGGTGGAAAAACAGTAATTTTTTCTGAAATTGTGCGCCGTTATTTAGCTACACACAACAAAAAAGTCGTTGTCTTAACCCATCGCATCGAATTGTGTAAGCAAACCTCAAAAATGCTGAAAGGTTTTGAAGTAAAAAACAAAATCATCAATAGCAAAATTAAAGAATTACCAGACCAAAATGAATATTCTTGCTTTGTCGCAATGGTCGAAACACTCAAAAATAGATTAAACGACGAATTGCTTCAAATTGATAATGTTGGCTTGGTAATTATTGATGAAGCGCATTATAATTCTTTTAGAAAGTTGTTAGGTTCTTTTACAAATGCCTTTATTTTAGGTGTGACCGCAACTCCTTTAAGTTCAAATGTAAAGTTACCAATGAACGAAAATTACGATGAGTTGATTGTTGGCGACACCATTTCATCATTAATAGAAAATGGATTTTTAGCAAAAGCAATTACTTACAGTTACGATGTTGGTTTGACTTCTTTAAAAGTGGGAATCAACGGCGATTACACTGTTAAATCTTCGGATGATTTATATTCTAATATGGTAATGCAAGAGAAATTATTACATGCCTACGTTGAAAAATCTCTGGGTAAAAAAACACTGATTTTTAACAACGGAATTAGCACTTCTCTATACGTTTATGAAACTTTTAGAGAAGCGGGATATGAGATTCGCCATTTAGACAATACCAATACGGCAGAAGATAGAAAAGAAATTTTGAGGTGGTTCAAGCATACGCCCGATGCCATTTTAACATCAGTTGGAATTTTAACAACAGGTTTTGACGAACCTACAGTTGAAACCATAATACTTAATCGCGCTACAAAATCACTGACTTTATATTACCAAATGATTGGTCGCGGTTCTCGAAAATTAGCAAATAAAGACAATTTTAATGTAATTGATCTGGGCAATAATGCAGCACGATTCGGACTTTGGAGTGATCCCGTAGATTGGCAACATATTTTTAAATCTCCAGAATTTTATTTAGAGAATTTACGAGATGATCAAGAAATTGAAATGTTTTTTAAATACCAAATGCCGGCGGATTTAAGGGCGAAATTTAGCAAAACAGCAGTCGTAACTTTTGATGTAGAAGAAGAACACAAGCAAGTAATTAAACTCAATTTGAGGTCTAAAGTCGTGCTCGAGAAAATGATAGACCAACATGCAGCAATGTGTGTTGACAATACAGGCAGTTTAAACGAAGCCAAAGCTTTAATGAAAGAACTTCATGACGACATTGAATGCAGAATTCGTCGCTATTCAAATTGTTTAAGTCATTGTAGTAAAAATTATAGAGAGTGGCTAGTCGAAGATTATAAGATAAAACTCACGCTGATGGTCGGTAAAAAATACCGTGAAAAAATAATGAACGAAGAAGATTAGTTTTTTTTGAAGCTAATCTCGCTTTCCGCTAAATCATTGGTCTCGAACACCGAGACCAATGGATATCGCTGCAATCAAGGCTAGAGCAATCGGTTGATAAACAAATTTATATTTATTAAAACTCCAATAAAAAATAAATCAGCAAATGGAATCAGCATTTTCAAAATTGGGCATTCAAGAGCAGTTGCTCAAAGCCATCAAAGAATTAAATATTGAGCAACCAACAGAAATTCAAGAAAAAGCAATTCCAATATTACTTGAAAACAAAACTGATTTTATTGGATTGGCAAAAACGGGAACAGGAAAAACAATTGCTTTCGGTTTGCCTCTTTTGCAATTAATAGATGCAGAGAATTCTAAAATTCAAGCAGTTATTCTTGTTCCGACACGAGAATTAGGAAATCAAATATTTGCTAACTTAAATGAATTTGCGAAATATTTACCAAAAATAAAAATAGTTTCCACCTGCGGTGGCATTCCAATCAAGCCGCAAATTGAAAGTCTGAAAAACGAAACGCATATTGTAGTCGCAACGCCTGGCAGATTGCTAGATTTGATTAATAAAAGTGCTTTAGATCTGAAAGAATGTAAATTTTTAATTCTTGATGAGGCCGACGAAATGGCAACCGCATTAAAAGAAAGTCTTGAAGAAATTATTAGCTTTTTACCCAAAAATAGAAAAACTTGGTTGTTTTCTGCTACTTTACCCGGCAATGTAAAGCAATTGGCACAAAATTACATGTCAAAATCCATTACGCAAGTTAGTGCTGACATGAAAACAGTTGGTAATTTGGGGATTGATCACCAATACTTAGTGCTTGAACCAATTGAAAAATTAGATGTTTTAATGCACTTTCTCAACATTAAGGAAGGAGAAAGAGGAATTATTTTTTGCAAAACAAAAGCAGCTGTAAACAAATTAGCTAAAAATTTAGCCATCAATCGGTTTTCTTCTGGAGCAATTCACGGGAGCTTAACTCAACCGATTCGCGACAAAATTATGGAGCAATTTCGTGCTGGGCACATCAAAATTCTGATTGCGACTGATTTGGCTGCGCGCGGTTTAGATATTCCAGAAACGACTTATGTTGTTAATTATCATTTACCAGAAGTTTTTGAGACCTATGTGCACCGAAGCGGTCGAACAGCAAGGGCAGGAGCAAAGGGACTTTCTTTAACAATTTTACAAGAGGATGAAAAAAACGAAATTCAAAATTTCGAAAAAGCACTCGGCATAAAATTTCATAAAATAGAAAAGCCAAATAATCAAAACATCGAAGACAATAATGCGCTTTTGTGGGCAAAGCAAATTTTTAAAACCAAACCAAATCATACTTTAGATTTAGAGTTGAAAGATAAATTCAAAACCATATTTCATCACCTAACAAAAGATGAATTAGTCGAAAAACTAATCGCCAATTATTTTTTGGTTAATAAAAAATAAAGCATTTAATAATTCAAATTTAAAAATGCTTTAGGTACTAGCATTTTAATTTGTGTGTTTTTCAAGCAATTCGTGTAATAAAATTTCTGTAATTTTTCACAATCTTAAATTCGATTTTACTATTTTTGAGGTTCAAAACAAGAAAATGAAGTATTTTTTATTGTTATTAATCTTATTTCCGATTTGTATGCAAGGACAAACCGATTTTGAAAAAGCGGAAACTTTATTTCAGCAACAAAAATTCGTTCTTGCGAAACCTTTATTTGAAAAGTTTTTGACTCAAAATCCCAATCATCTCAAAGCGATAGAGTATTTAGGAGATATCAATGGTAGTTTTAAAAACTGGGATAAATCAATATTTTATTACGAAAAACTTAAGGATTTAAAACCGAATCAAGCCAATTATTTCTACAAATATGGCGGTGCTTTGGGAATGAAAGCAAAAGAAAGCAATAAATTTGTTGCATTGTCTCTAGTAGGTGATATGAAATCTGCTTTTGAGAAAGCCATTTTACTTAATCCAAAACACATTGAAGCGCGATGGGCGCTGATAGAGTTTTACCTTATACTACCCGGAATTGTAGGTGGTAGCGAAAAAAAAGCCAATCATTATGCGGAAGAGCTTTCCAAAATTTCTCCCGTTGATGGTTATCTTGCAAAGGGAAAAATTGCAGAACATTTTAATCGTTACAAAGAAGCTGAGAAACAATACAGTTTTGCATTTAAGATTGGAAAATCAGCAACATCATATCAAAAATTGGTTGATTTATATAACAACAAATTGCGTCAACCTGAAAAAGCTATGTTACTTAAAAAAGAATATGAGAAACAAAGTTAACTTTTTATTTTCGAGTATAAATTTTTTAAAATCTTAAATCCCAAATCCCAAATCCCAAATTCCAAATCCCAAATTCCAAATCCCAAATCCCAAATCCCAAATCCTAAATTCTAAACTCTAAACTCTAAACTCTAAATGAGAACACATTTTATAGCCATCGGTGGAAGCGCAATGCACAACCTCGCTTTAGCCCTTCACAATAAAGGTTACAAGGTTACCGGTAGCGACGATGCCATTTTTGAACCATCAAAATCACGATTAGAAAAAAAAGGAATTTTGCCGCTAGAATTAGGTTGGTTTCCAGAAAAGATAACTAAAGACATTGATGCTATCATACTGGGCATGCATGCCAAAGCAGACAATCCAGAACTGGTGAAAGCGCAAGACTTAGGACTTAAAATTTATTCTTATCCTGAATTTTTATACGAACAATCTAAAAGTAAAACCCGTGTTGTAATTGGTGGCTCTCACGGAAAAACAACCATAACATCTATGATTTTGCATGTGATGCACTATCACAATATTGATGTTGATTATATGGTTGGCGCACAATTAGAAGGTTTTGATACCATGGTCCATTTGACTGAAGAGAATGATTTTATGGTACTCGAAGGCGATGAATACCTTTCCTCTCCAATTGACAGAAGGCCTAAATTTCATTTGTACCAACCTAATATTGCCTTAATTTCTGGAATTGCTTGGGACCATATCAATGTTTTTCCTACTTACGAAAATTATGTAGAACAGTTTGAAATCTTTATCAAAAAAATTACAAATGGTGGAATTTTAGTGTACAACGAAGATGATGCTGAAGTAAAACGTGTTGCGGAATCTGCAACAAATCCAATCAGAAAGCTTCCTTATTCCACTCCAAATTACAAAGTTGAAAATGGAATTACACTTCTTGAAACGCCAGAAGGAGATATGCCCATTGAAGTTTTTGGAGCTCATAATTTAAATAACTTAGCTGGTGCAAAATGGATTTGTCAAAACATGGGCGTTGACGAAGCTGAATTTTATGAAGCAATTGCTAGTTTTAAAGGCGCATCCAAACGTCTAGAAAAAATTGCTGAATCAAAAAATAAAGTGGCCTACAAAGATTTTGCACATTCGCCAAGTAAAGTTACAGCAACCACAAAAGCGGTCAAAGAGCAATTTCCAAATCGAAAATTAGTGGCTTGCTTAGAATTGCACACTTACAGCAGTTTAAATGCTGAATTTCTTCAGGAATATGAGGGAGCGTTAGAATTTGCTGATGTTGCCGTTGTTTTTTATTCGCCCGATGCGGTAAAAATAAAACAGCTTGAAGAGGTTACCTACGAACAAATTGCATCAGCTTTTAATAGAAATGATCTGATTATTTACACCAATCCAAATGATTTTAAAGAGTATTTATTCGCATTAGATTTAGAAAATAGTGCTTTACTTTTAATGAGTTCAGGAAATTATGGTGGATTAAATTTTGATGATGTCAAGGCATTAATAAACTAAGTTTACAAAATTTTGTTTCTTATGGACAACAATTCAATTTCAATTAAAAATTGGTCAGAAGACGATCGACCTCGAGAAAAACTAATGCTGAAAGGCAAAAGTGTTTTGAGCGATGCTGAATTGATTGCTATTTTAATTGGATCTGGAAGTAAAAACGAATCTGCTGTCGAATTAAGTAAAAAGATTTTAGCAAGTGTTGGAAACAATCTCAACGAACTAGGAAAGTTAAACCTAAGTCAACTTTGTAATTTCAAAGGCATTGGAGAAGCAAAGGCAGTGACTATAATAGCTGCAATGGAATTGGCAAGAAGACGTCGTTCAGAAGAAGTTATAGAACTAACTAAAATTACTTCAAGCAAAATTATTTTTGAAATCATGCAGCCAATTATTGGTGAACTTCCTCACGAAGAATTTTGGGTTTTGTACTTAAATAATGCTAACAAAGTGATTGCAAAAAATCAATTGAGCAAAGGTGGAATGACAGGAACTGTAGTGGATGTAAGAATTATTTTTAAAAGTGCTTTAGAAAGTGGAGCAGTGGGAATCCTACTTTGTCACAATCATCCATCAGGAAACTTGAAACCAAGCGAAGCTGATATCGAAATCACAAAAAAAGTTAAGACTGCTGGGAAAAGTTTAGACATTAACGTTTTAGACCATCTGATAATTACTCAAAATGGCTATTATAGTTTTGCAGACGAAGGCATTTTATAAAAAAATATCTAAAAAATGATTTTAAGTAATACTATTCAACATGTATTTTTCGATTTAGACCACACACTTTGGGATTTTGACAAAAATTCTCACTTGGCTTTTGAACAGATTTTCAACAATGATTTTCCGGAAATTAAAATCGAGGATTTTATAACAGCATATATTCCGATTAATCAAGCTTGTTGGAAATTGTATCAAAAGGATCAAATTACCCACAACGAATTGCGGTACAAAAGACTAAAAGATAGTTTTGACGCTATTAATTATGCTATTTCAGATGATGAAATTGAACAAATCGCCGTTGATTATTTGACTTATTTGCCCGAAAACAATCACCTTTTCGATGGAGCGATTGCGATTTTGGATTATCTTCAACCTAAATACAATTTGCATATTATTACAAATGGATTTGCTGAAGTACAAGAAAAAAAGTTGACGAATGCTAAAATTGGTCATTATTTTAAGACCATTACTAATTCGGAAAAAGCGGGTGTAAAAAAACCAAATCCAATCATTTTTGATTATGCAATTACTGCTGCAAATGCAAAAAAAGAAAATGCCATTATGATTGGCGATTGTATTGATGCCGACGTTTTAGGAGCAATTAACTTCGGAATGGATGCCATTTTTTTCAGCGTTAATCCTAGTGAAACTCCAGCAAACATAAAACAAATTAACCACTTATCTGATTTGAAAAATTATCTATAAAATGAAAAAATACTCTTTAATAATTGTTCTATTATTCATTTCTTTAATTGCCTCTTCTCAATCAATTAATGATTACAAATACATTGTGGTGCCTATGAAATTTAAGTTTCAGAAATCGCCGAATCTATACAGACTAAGCACAAACTCAAAGTTTCTTTTAACAAATAATGGTTTTACAGTTTATTACGATGACGCACTTTTGCCGTTGGATTTGGCTAAAGACAAATGCAAAGCTTTGTATTTTGACTTAGAAGAAAGCAGTGGCTATTTCATGACCAAATTGACAATGACTCTAAAAGATTGTCAAAATAATATTATTTACACCAGCAAAGTCGGCAAAAGCAAAGAAAAAGAATTTGAAAAATCTTATAACGAAGCACTTACTTTCGCTTTAGAGGACCTCAAACTATTGAAATACAAACATGAAGAAAAGCAAGACGCGGCTGTTGTAGAAAACGTTTTAGAAGAAAAAACAGCCATAAATTATGCTGAAAATAGTTATGTAACAAAAAAAATCCAAGATGGTTTTCTAATTACAGATGCTGCTACTCCTAATTTTTATTTAAAATTGTTTCGCACTTCAAATCCGAGTATTTTCATTGGTCAATCAAATGAAAATAATGGAATTGTAACTGTAAAATCAGACAGTATCATATTTGAATATTACAAACAAAATTTATTGATTTCTCAATCTTTGATGGTTAAAATTCAATAACCATATTTCTCTTTCCAGCGGTTTTTTAAAAAATCTCGCGTTCCATTTTCTCGCGAATTATTTCCTGGAACATAAAAAGCAGTATTGACAATCGCATCAGGCAAAAACTCTTGGTTACTAAAATTGTTGGCATAATCATGAGCATATTGATATTCATCGCCATAACCCAATTCCTTCATCAACTTTGTAGGCGCATTTCTCAAATGAATTGGAACGGGCAAATCTCCGGTTAATTTCACCGTTTTTTGCGCTTCGCCAATGGCTAAATAGCTGGCGTTACTTTTCGGAGAGGTTGCCAAATAAACAGCACACTGACTCAAAATAATCCTACTTTCTGGATAACCAATCGTTGAGACAGCCTGAAACGTATTGTTCGCCATTATAAATGCAGTTGGATTGGCATTGCCAATATCTTCACTCGACAAAATCAACATTCGTCGGGCTATAAACTTCACATCTTCGCCACCTTCAATCATTCTCGCAAGCCAATAAACGGCACCATTCGGATCGCTTCCACGGATTGATTTTATAAAAGCGGAAACAATATCATAATGTTGCTCACCAGTTTTATCATACAAAACGGTATTTTTTTGAACCAAATGCAACACTTTGTCATTCGTAATTTCAATTTCATCAGATTCCGAAGCGTTGATAACCAATTCAAAAATATTCAACAATTTCCGGCCATCGCCACCCGAAAGGCGCAACAGTGCTTCGGTTTCTTTTAAACTAATTGATTTTTCTTTCAAAAAAACATCTGTTGTTAAAGCCCTTTGCAATAAATTTTCAAGGTCATTTTTAGAAAAAGCATTCAAAACATAAACCTGACAACGTGACAATAAAGCAGGAATCACTTCAAAACTCGGATTTTCTGTTGTAGCTCCAATCAAGGTAATCCAACCTTTTTCAACGGCCGCCAAAAGTGAATCTTGTTGGGATTTGCTAAAACGATGGATTTCATCAATAAATAAAATCGGATTTTTTGCCGTAAAAAGACCACCACTTTGTTTGGCTTTTTCAATCACTTCTCTAATGTCTTTTACACCAGAATTGATGGCACTCAAAATATAAAATGGACGTTTTGATTCTTGGGCAATAATTTGAGCCAGTGTTGTTTTTCCTGTACCTGGAGGCCCCCAAAAAATCAAACTGGGTACAATTCCTTTGGCAATTTGATGCGTCAACGAGCCATTTTCACCAACCAAATGCGCTTGACTAATGTAATCTTCTAACTTTTGCGGGCGTATTCTTTCGGCAAGTGGAGCTTCCATGTTCTGTGATTTTTCTTTAAACTAAAACAGCAATCAAAATTACACATTCTATTTCTTTTTTTGAAGCTATTTCCAGCATTTCGTTGCAAGTCCTCACAAAAACAACCATTTTTCTAACCACAAAAAGAGCTTCCACTGGTCGCTTTTTTGTGCCAAGAAAAATAGGATGTTTTTTGTTCCGGGCTTTTCACTTCATTCTGGGCTAGGGCAGTAGTTGTGGTAGGAACATTTCGCTAAACTGACAAAATAGCACTTTTTGAAGAATGGATTTGTTTTTGAGTTTTGAAAGTAAATTACCAAAACCCAACACCGAAAACCCAAAACCCAAAACCCAAAACCCAAAACCCAACACCCAACACCCAAAACCCCATCCACCAACATCTCCCAGTGCGATCGGTGTCTTTGCCCTTTTTGCAGTCATCGAACCCTACGTTGACCAGGTTCATTTCCCGCCAATTTTTGCAAATCC
>CALPKO020000030.1 GCA_943324165.2 Bdellovibrio sp. ZAP7
AAGTTCAGTATTAAGAAACATTACCACTCAAGTCAATGACTTAAAGCTAATAGTCGGTGACGAAGCATTAACTGGCGCACAAGCAAGTTACAAGTATGTAAGTGTTGCAAGCAAAGTTGGTGTTGCAGGAACAAAAACAGCGTTTGATTCATTAAAAGAAAACTTTAAGAGCAAAGGAAGACGAAAAGATTTGAAGCCTTGATTTCTTTAGGAAAAGATATTATCAAGTTTAATATTGTTTAAATTCTATAATAAATATAAATTTATACCATAATAACTTGTAATTTATACCATAATAACTTGTAATTTATACCATAATAAATCTAAATTTATACAAAAATAAGTTGTAATTTTATATATTCAAATTCACAATTTAAACCATAAAAAGTAATAATTTAAGTCAAAAAATATAATTAGTAAATCTAAAAACTATATGTTTAAATAATAAAATCTTAGAGCAATGGATGGTAAACAAAAAAAAGTGGCTTCTTTAAACACAGGAGCGATGTTAAATAAGTACATTACAGACAATAGAATCCGAAAAAATGCTTTAGCAAGGGCTTTGAACCGAAATATAAATTCCCTAAACAGCTATTTAAACAAAAGCAGCATTCAGACCTCGATTTTATTTGAATTGTGCCACGCCTTAGAACACAATTTTTTCGCAGAATTTGCAAAAGCACTGCCTGAAAATTATTCTACTAATGTTCCGGAAGACACCACAAATGCTGCAAAAATTGCAGAATTGACTGCAGAAAACCAAATCTTAAAAGCTGAAAAAGCTGTTTTGTTGCAAGCTTTGCAGCGTAAAGTTTAGTTTGGATTGTATAGTTTTTTTGATAATAGATCTGAAATCACAAATTTGTTTATTCGTAAATCGGAATTTATTTTCTTTAAATTATAAATTTCAATTTTAAAAGTTATTTTTGCACATGCAACACAACGTACTTATTTTAGATTTCGGATCGCAATACACACAACTTATTGCACGCCGCGTTCGCGAATTGAATATTTTTTGCGAAATTTTTCCTTACAACAATTTTCCACAAGATTTGTCGAGTTATAAAGCCGTAATCCTTTCGGGCAGTCCTTTTTCGGTTCGTTCTGAAGATGCGCCACATCCCGATTTGTCACAAATTCGAGGTAAATTACCTTTGCTCGCAGTTTGTTATGGCGCGCAATATTTGGCTCACTTTTTTGGTGGTGAAGTTGCACCTTCAAACACCAGAGAATACGGTCGAGCAAACCTGAATTACATCAAACCCAACGAAACTTTTTTTGATGGAATAACAGAAAACACCCAAGTTTGGATGAGCCACAGCGATTCTATCAAGAAATTACCAACCAACGGTGTGAAGCTAGCGAGCACACACGATGTTGAAAATGCAGCTTATAAAATTGAAGGTGAAACGACTTATGCCATTCAATACCACCCAGAAGTTTTTCATTCTACGGATGGAAAACAGATGTTGGAAAATTTTTTAGTAAAAATTGCGTGTGTTCCTCAAAATTTTACACCCAATGCTTTTGTAGAAGATATGGTGGCAGAATTGAAAGAAAAATTACAAGATGACAAAGTAGTGCTCGGACTTTCTGGTGGTGTAGATTCGACGGTAGCAGCAGTTTTGTTGCACAAAGCCATTGGAAAAAACCTGTATTGTATATTCGTCAACAACGGACTTTTGCGTAAAAATGAATTTTCGCAAGTTTTGGAGCAATACCAAGGAATGGGTTTGAACGTAAAAGGAGTGGACGCGTCAGAACGCTTTTTGGGAGAGCTCGCCGGAATATCGGATCCAGAAACCAAACGAAAAACCATCGGTCGTGTTTTTATTGAAGTTTTTGACGACGAATCTAAAGTGATTGAAGACGTAAAATGGTTGGCACAAGGCACGATTTATCCCGATGTGATTGAATCTGTTTCTGTAAAAGGCCCGTCCGCAACCATAAAATCGCACCACAATGTTGGCGGTTTACCCAATTATATGAAACTTAAAATCGTAGAGCCTTTGCGCATGCTTTTTAAAGATGAGGTACGCAGAGTAGGCGCAACACTCGGAATTGATGCTGCTTTGCTAGGGAGACACCCTTTTCCCGGACCTGGATTATCCATTAGAATTTTAGGTGATATTACACCAGAAAAAGTGAGTATCTTGCAAGATGTAGATGCCGTTTTTATAGACGGATTAAAATTATGGGGATTGTATGATAAGGTTTGGCAAGCCGGTGCAATTTTATTACCAGTCAATAGCGTTGGTGTGATGGGTGACGAGCGCACTTATGAAAAAGTAGTGGCCTTGCGTGCAGTAGAATCCACCGATGGAATGACCGCCGATTGGGTTCATTTGCCATATGAGTTTTTAATGAAAGTGTCCAACGACATCATCAATAAAGTAAAAGGAGTAAACAGAGTGGTCTATGACATCAGCTCTAAACCACCTGCAACAATTGAGTGGGAATAAGCCCGCTGACCCCCTAAGGAGGGATTAGAATGTAGATTTTAGAATTTAGAATGTAGATTTTTGATTTCAGATTTAAAACTTGAAACCTGAAACTTGAAACTTCAAAAAACACAAACCAATGAAACATTTTTTATCATTATTTATTTGCTTCTTCCTAATCGGTTTTTGTGGATTTTCGCAAGAAAAAATCAGTAAACATATTGTTGCAAAAGGAGAGACAGTTGTTCAGATATCGCAACAATATAAAATTACACCGGCAGACATTTACCGACTGAATCCGGATGCTCAAAATGGGATTAAACCCGAGATGGTATTATTGATTCAAAATAGTTTAGAAGCAAAACCAGTCAAGCAAAACACAAAAACAACGGTAAAAACCGATAATCCAATGACAACAATGCACGTTGTTGTAGCTAAGGAAACGGTTTATAGCTTGGCAAAAACCTATAGTACTACTGTAGCCGATTTAGAAAAATTAAATCCTGAAATTGTTAAAGAAGGACTAAAAATTGGTGGAACTATAAAGATTCCGTCAAAATCAGACAAATCAGTAATAAATATAGAAAGCACATCGAACAAACAAAAATTTATTACCAAAACTGAACCTATTTTTCATTCTGTGGTTGCCAAAGAAACGAAATATTCAATTGCAAAAATATATGGAATTTCGGTGGATGATTTAGAAAAAGCCAATCCGGAAATAAAAGATGGTTTGCAGATTGGTTTTAGATTGAAAATCGTTGGAGGAAAAACACCAAGTTCATTGAATGCAAAAGAGGATGAACCTGTGGTTGAAAAACCAATTGAAAAAATCGAAGATTTAATGACCTATGAAGTAATGCCGAAAGAAACACTTTACAGTTTGACGAAAAAATTCGACATAGACCAAGACGAATTATTCCGTTTGAATCCGAGTTTGAAAAATGGCGTGAAAGAGGGAATGGTTTTGAAATTTCCATCTGATGTAATTGTTAATGAAATCGTCGAAAAGAAGTTTTCGCCTTTGGCTAAAAATCTAAAAATCCAAGATGCTAAAAAACTAGTAATGCTCTTGCCCTTTAACATTTCAAAAATTGAAAGTGATACGGTAAATTCTACTATTTCGAGGTTGAAAACAGATAAGTTTCTCAACATGACGCTGGATTTTTATGCAGGTGCTTTGATGGCAATTGATTCTGCAAAAACACTAGGTTTGAATATTGAAATAAAAATCTTAGATTCACAAGAAACAAAAAATACCTCTAATATTGTTGCGCTTATTGAACAGAATAATATAAAAAATGCCGATGTGGTTATTGGTCCGTTTTACCAAAACAATGTAGAAAAAACCGCTGAATTGTTGGTGAAGAACAGTGTTTATGTAATTTCTCCACTTTCAAAAGAAACCAGTAAATCTTATAAAAATTTGATTTTGGCAACGCCATCAAATGAAATGATTAAAAGTGCGATGTTTGATTTTATGAAAGAGAAAAAAGGTAACATTGTAGCCGTTGTAGATCCGAAAAAAGGAAATTCTAAAAAATATATTAGTCAAAAGAACAAAGACATAAGATTTGTTCCAATGGATGCAACTGGCAAATTTACAGCAGACAGCATTGCCATAAAGCTGGTAAAAAACAAAATGAATTATGTTATTTTGGATTCAGAAAAAACCGGAATGATTCTAAAAACCATCAATTTTTTAATTACTCTTTCTAAAGATTATCAATTGCAATTGGTCATTTTAGAGAAAAATGAAACCCTCGATTTTGAGGAAATTCCGTTGGATAAGTTGGCAAAATTGAAAATGCTTTATCCGTCTTTAACCAATGAAAACGAAATGGTCGAAAGTCGAATTTTTGAAAGAGAATTTAAAGAGAAAAACAAAGTTTTCCCCAATCAATTTGCCACACGAGGATTTGATATAACTTTTGATACTTTGTTGCGTCTTTCACAAGAAAAATCATTTGCAGCAACTTTGGACACAGATACTACGCAGCAAGTAGACAGTAAATTTGATTACGATAAAAAAAATCCGTCAGATTCTTTTACAAATAAAGGGATTTATATTTTGTATTACGACACCGATTTATCTGTAAAAATTGCACAATAACTTTAACAAAATGACTTCAAAAATAACCTATCTCGGCGATTTAAGAACTTCATCGGTTCATCTTCAATCAGGAACAGAGATCCTTTCGGATGCACCAACGGACAACAATGGAAAAGGAGAAGCTTTTTCTCCAACTGATACGGTAGCCAACGCATTGGGAAGTTGTATGATGACGATTATGGCAATAAAGTCAAAAGATTTGAATTTAGATTTGGTTGGTTCAACAATTGAAATAACCAAACTGATGAATGCTGAACCACGAAGAATTGGTAAAATAATTGTGGACATAAAAATGGCTGTTGCTGCAACCGAAAAAGAGCAAACCATTTTAGAACGAGCCGCAATGACTTGTCCGGTTTCCTTGAGTTTACATCCTGAAATTCAAAAAGAAATTAGCTTTAGTTGGAAGTGATTTTTAATTTACAAAAGTTTCTTTTACAACACTTTTTAGTATTTTGATTTCTTTTGAATCTAGTTCTCCTAAAATTTTAATAATTCTAGATTTATTAATAGTTCTGATTTGTTCAACGACTATCATTCCTTTTTTAGTATTTAAAGTTACAGGAACTCGAGTTGGATAAACTTTTAAATTTGGGGTCATCGGGCAAATTACAACCGTTTTTATGTATTTGTTCATTTCGTTTGGCGAAACAATAACGCAAGGTCTTGTTTTTTGAATTTCACTGCCAATTGTAGGATCAAGATTCACTAAAACTATGGCGTATTGACTTAAATCCATTCTTCTAAATTTTCATCTTCAAATATATTATCAATCAGTAATTTATCATCTCCTTCCAAGCTCATTTTTTCATAAGCTTTGTCCCAATTTTTCCTTGTTTGTTGAATTGGTTTTAAAACAATTTGACCCATTTCTAAAATAATTTCAACTTTATCTTGAATATTGTATTTTTCTAAAATGGTTTTGCTTAAGCGTAAGCCTTTTGAATTCCCTATTTTTATAATTGAAGTTTCCATAATTGCATTTTGTAACTACAAAGTAAATACATTTTAACCAATAAAATTGATTTTATTGGTTTTTTTATATCAAAAACCTAATTTTTCCTCTGTCTCACCACTTCATACAAAAAAGCACCACAAGCAACAGAAACATTCAAAGAACCGATTGTTCCAAACATAGGAAGTTTTGCTTTTTCATCTACAATTTTTAGCACAGAAGGATTGATTCCGCGCTCTTCTGAACCCATAATAATCGCTAGCCCATCGGTTAAATCAATATCGTAAATTGTACTTTCTGTTTTTTCTGTTGCGGCAATTGTTTTAATTCCAGATCCTTGAAGATAAAAAATCGCGTCTTTGATATGTTCTACTTTGCAAATCGGAATATTAAATACTGCTCCAGCCGAAGTTTTTACAGTGTCGCCATTTACAGGAGCAGAACCCGCTTTTTGAACGATAATTCCGTTTACTCCTGTGCATTCTGCAGTTCGAATTATAGCACCAAAATTACGGGCATCAGATATTTGGTCTAAAATCAAAAACAGAGGTTTTTTGCCTGATTCTAAGGTAGATTCTACCAAGTGCTCTAAATCCATAAAACCAATTGGAGAAATACTCGCAACGGCACCTTGGTGATTATTTGGTGTTAAGCGATTTAGTTTTTCAACGGGAACATAAGAAAAATTGATGTTGCCACGTTTCATCACTTTCATTAAATCTTTCATCAATTCGCCAGAAATTTCTTTCTGAATAAAGACTTTGTCAACTTCTTTTCCTGCCTGAATTGCTTCGATTATCGCTCTAATTCCAAATATTAAATGCTCTTTTTCCATTTTGCAAAGGTAGAATAAAGATTTCGGATTTTAGATTGTAGATTAACGATTTTTGATTTAAGATTTTGTATAATTAAAACCTTATTAAAGTTAAACGTCTAATATTTTAATAAAAACGTATGTAGTTCAAAAAAGATTTTAGATTTTGAAATTGCCGTTGAAATTGCCATTGAAATTGAAATTTCAAAAATTCGTTACGAATTTTATGTGAACAATTGAATTTGAAGTTTTTATGGTTTGGTCTTTTGTGCTTCCGTTGGCGTAAACCAAATTCAAAAGTCCATTTTTTGTTAGGAGTCCAAATCCAAAACCAATCCCAAGTAAAGTACTGTTTTTATTCGTAGTAGCATCTTTATAAAACCCATAATCGGAAATGGTATGAAAATAAATAGTTGGGGTCAATAAATAGCGGTATTCTGCAAGAATTGAAGTAAAGATATTCGCTTGCAAGCTATTTTCGTTAAATCCGCGAATGGAATTTATGCCGCCAAATCGATAAAGTTCGTTGACCAAAAACGCATCGCTTTTTAAATAATAATTCTGACTTTTTAGGTTAAAACTGTTTCTTTCGTTCAAATATAAATTATGCTTTAGATTAACTTCAAAGTAAATTTGTTTGTTGTTTTCGAAAGTGGAAGTTCTCGATCCAAATCCGGTTTTTAAATTAATTTTAGTTCTTTCAGGAAACAAAAAATCATCGGGTTTAAAATCTGAAAATTCATAACTTAAAGTTGTAAAAGTGTTTTTAAAATCGCTCAGTTTTGAACTATTTTGGTTTTGAATGTCACTCGATTCTGAGGATTGATATCCGATAAATAATCTCGAATTGTAATTAAAAAAATAGCCAATGTCAATATTTGTTTTTGTATTTTGAAAAGTGCTGTCCTGCTTAAAAATATTTAAACTTGTTTTTAATCCGAAGCGACTTTTGAAAAGGTAAGGCAATTCTAGCGCAACATTAAATGTTTTTTGGTCTGCGCCATCGCTTTTCCAAAACAATGAAAACGCTTCGCCGGCATTTAGCGTGTTGATAAGTAGTAAATCTAAATAACCATTGAATTTTAGTTTCTTTTTTTCGTCATTTGAAAATCCCACCAATCCATCAAAGCGATTCGGTTTTGCTTTTTCTAAATAAACGTAAATCTTAGTAGTGTCTTTTGTAAACAAAATTTCGGGATATTTTTTTTGGGAGACAAATCTAAACTTGTCAAAGTCATCTTTTAATTGCTTAAGATTTTCTAAATTAAAGACTTTATTTTTATATAATTTTTTGAGGTTTTTCGTATGCCCATTCGGGAATTGATCATATCCAACAATCACAATGTCGTTTAACTGTCTTTTATTGCCAATTTGTAAATCTAAATCCGCAAAAAGCGCATTGTTTGATTTTCTAAAATTAATTAACTTTAAAGTAGAAAGTGAAAATCCTTTTTGCTCTAGTGCTTTTAAATTCTGAGTCATAAAATTTTCAATATCATGAAAAGGTACTATCAGCGTATCGTTTTTGTCTTTTATAATTTCTAAAGTTCTTAATTCAGAATTTACACCTATATATATATGTATAAAATTATTTTTTGTTCCGATTTCTAAATAAAATTGAAAAGTAGAGTCATTTATTCTTTTGTTTTCAATTATTTCATTTTGAATATAGCCTTGCTTGATTAGTTTTTCACTCATTAAGTTAACTTCGTCAAAAATGGATTTTACATTGTTATGAATAGTATTAAAACCAATAGAATCTATGGTTCTGTTTTGTAAAGTTGATTTTCCAATCATTTTCAGATGCAGTTTTTGCGCTTTGCAATTGAAGTTGAACAAAATCAAAATAGAAATAAAAATTAACCTTTTCAAGACGAAATAAATTTTGATAAAAGTAACGTAAAATTTAATGTTTTGGTATGAATTTAAAAAAGTTGATAAATTCGATTGAAAATTAATTAATTAGGATTTGTTTCTTGAAATAATTTTTATACATTTGCAACCCCGTAAAAAGCGGGAATTTTATAAACAAGTAATTTTTAGTATTTAATTATGCCAACTATTCAACAATTAGTAAGAACAGGAAGAACTCAGATAACTAAGAAGAGTAAATCGGTGGCTTTAGATTCTTGTCCTCAACGAAGAGGTGTTTGTACACGTGTTTACACTACAACTCCAAAAAAACCAAACTCTGCAATGCGTAAAGTAGCGCGTGTACGTTTGACTAATGGAAATGAAGTAAATGCCTACATCCCTGGAGAAGGACACAATCTACAAGAACACTCGATAGTATTAGTTAGGGGTGGAAGGGTTAAAGATTTGCCAGGAGTTAGGTACCACATTGTGCGTGGCGCACTTGATACGTCAGGTGTTGCAGGAAGAACACAAAGAAGATCTAAATACGGAGCAAAACGACCAAAGGAAGTAAAAAAGTAATTTTTTAACTAGTCAAAAGTTAAAAGTCATAACGTCATAAAGTAGCATTTTTACGACTTTCGACTTTCAACTTTCGACAAAAAAACAAAGACATGAGAAAAAGAGCGGCAAAGAAAAGACCACTTTTACCAGATCCGAGGTTTAACGACCAGCTGGTAACGCGTTTTGTGAACAACTTAATGTGGGACGGTAAAAAATCAACGGCTTTTAAAGTTTTTTATGATGCAATTGACATTATAGAAGCAAAAAAGCAAACAGAAGACAAAACATCTTTAGAAATTTGGAAAGATGCACTTACAAACGTTATGCCTCACGTAGAAGTACGAAGCCGTAGAGTAGGTGGAGCTACATTTCAAATTCCAATGCAAATCAGACCAGATCGTAAAATTTCTATGGCAATGAAGTGGTTAATACTTTATTCTAGAAGAAGAAACGAAAAATCGATGTCTCAAAAACTAGCAAATGAATGTTTAGCTGCGGCTAAAGAAGAAGGTGCTGCTGTGAAAAAGAGAATGGATACGCACAAGATGGCTGAAGCAAATAAAGCATTCTCACATTTTAGATTTTAATAAATAAGGAAATGGCTAGAGAACTTAAATATACAAGAAACATAGGAATTGCGGCTCATATTGATGCTGGTAAAACAACAACAACAGAGCGTATATTATTCTACACTGGAAAATCACACAAAATTGGTGAAGTACACGATGGTGCTGCAACAATGGACTGGATGGCACAAGAGCAAGAAAGAGGTATTAC
>CALPKO020000031.1 GCA_943324165.2 Bdellovibrio sp. ZAP7
CTGCAATGTTTAAGAGAATGCTCAAATAATTAAAATAGGGCTCAGAAATTGCCATGATAGTGATGTCTAAATCTTGCCCGGTTTTAAGGTCTTTATCTTCATAAATACCAAAAATTTGATTGCCTTGAAAGAACTCATCTTTATATACACTATAACTCGGAATGGCTTTGTCGCTGGCTTGAAATCTAAACAGATAGAAATCCTTTGTAGCGCCATTGTCGGTATAAAATGCTTTGACTTGAATATCTTTGGCAGAAAAACCCGATTCATTTTTTTGTTCGATTTTGTCGATAGATGGAACCAGTTTTAAGGTTTCGGCTGCCTTGTAAACCTGGTTGTCGTATTGCACTGTTAAGGTGTAATTTTGGTTTAAAACTGGAATAAAGTCACTGCAATTGTAGTTGCCCAAAGTATCGGTTTCGATAAAATTGAAAGTATTATTGTTGCTATCTTGGATAAAAACAGTAGCGCCACTAATTGTCGGAACGATGTTACTGTAATAATCAAAAGTAGTAGACAATTTGATTTGTTGTTTGTTACCTAAAGTTCCTTTTCTCCACTTGATGGAAGCATCGATAACTAGTTTTGGTGCAGCTGAATTAAGAGGAACATAAATTTCCTTTTCGCAAGAAGTTATAAAAATTGTTACTAAATATAATAGGAAGTATTGAATATTTTTCATGATTTAAAATTTAAAATTATAACTAACGCCTGGCACTGCTCCAAAAACAGAGAATCGAAAAGCTTCATTATTGCTCGTTTCTGTATTTTGTCTGAAACTAATTGAAGCGGCATTTTGACGGTTGTAGACATTGTAGATACTGAATACCCATTCCGATTGCCAACCTTTTTTTCTATTTGGTTTTGGATTGTAGGTTGCAGACAAATCTAGATGGTGATAAGTTGGTAATTTATCTCTATTTCTGCCTGCGTAATTTGGAACGGAAATGCCTTGGTATTGGTATTGACCATTTGGAAAATTAACTGGCTGACCAGTCTGCATAGCAAAGTTTGCTCCATAAGTCCATTTTTTGCTGTAAGCATAAGCACTAGTTAATGCTATGTTGTGCAATTTATCGTAAGCTGATTTGTACCAATTTCCGTTGTTGATGCCTAGTTCTTGTGCATTTCGACCAGGTGTTTGCTGCTCTGAACGAGAAAGTGTGTAGGAAATCCAACCGTTTAATTTTCCTGTATTTTTTCTTAAAAGGAATTCTAATCCATAAGCCCGAAGTTGTCCATTTAAGATGACTTGCTCGAGTGCGTTATTGGCAATTAAATTAGCTCCGTCAATGTAATCGATACGGTTTTTGACTTTTTTATAGAAGGTTTCAACTTCTAATGAATATTTGTCATCCTTAAAATTAGAAAAATAACCCAAAGCCACTTGATTGCCAATTTGTGGTTTGATGTAATTGTCGCTCGGTGTCCAAACATCTAAAGGTGTTGGCGAGGAGGTGTTTGAAATCAATTGAAGGTATTGCACCATTCTGTTATAACTCACCTTGAAAGATTTGTTTTCGTTGAGCGAGTAGGAAGCTGAAAATCGGGGTTCTAAAATATCAAATGAAGTAATGGTTTTATTTTTACCATAGAATTTTGTACCGATTGGTACTCCTTTTTCATATATTTTTAAATCGTTATTGAATGTAACCGCTTCGTTGTCTTTATAAATATTTACGTTATAATTTCCTAAACGGTAAAACAAGCTGTAACGCAAACCGTAGTTGAAAGCCAATTTTGAATTGATTTTATGTTCCGTTTCTAAATAAGCTGCCGGTTCAAAAGCATATTTTTTGTCCAATTGGTTATAATTAAATCTAGCGGGTGAGCTGTTTGGCTGTATTGTCCCGGGATTAAAATCGTAGTAAATGGCATTTACACCATAAGACAACTTGAAATTATCAGCAATATAATTCTTAAAATCGTATTTGATATTATAGTTTTTTATGCCAGAATCATATTTAAAACCAACAAAATCAAGTGCTAATCCATAATAATAATCGCTATAAATCAATGACAAATTAGAAAAAAGTTTATCGCTGAACAAATGGTTCCACCGTAAATTTAAAGTAGCATTTCCGTAAGTGTTCGTAAAACTTTTGTCTAAACTAAACACATCTCGACCAAAATAGCCAGACAAATATAAGCTGTTGTTTTTGTCGAGTTTATAATTTAATTTAGTATTTAAATCATAAAAATAGGCGGTGTTTTTGTTGTTTGCCAATTTTAGAAATAAATGACCGTAAGAAGCACGACCAGCCGCAATAAAAGAGCCTTTGTCTTTTTCTAAAGGACCTTCAGCAAGGAATCTACTAGAAATTAATCCTATTCCGCCATTAAAACTCATTTTTTTGCTGTTACCATCTTTTTGGTATACCTCTAAAACTGATGAAGCTCTTCCTCCGAAACGGGCAGGAATTCCACCTTTGTACAATTTTAAATCTTTGATGGCATCGGGATTAAAAACCGAGAAAAAACCAAAAACGTGAGAAGAATTAAAAATGGTGGCTTCGTCAAGCAGGATTAGATTTTGGTCAGCTCCGCCGCCTCGCACATTGAATCCCGAAGCTCCTTCTCCAGCATTTGTAACACCGGGAAGCAATAAAATTGATTTTAAAACATCAACTTCACCCAAAACAACTGGCATTTTTTTGATCGTTGCTATGGACAATTTGTTTACACTCATTTCTGCTCTTCGGGTGTTCGTGCTGGTTTTTTCGGTAATAATTACTTCTTCTAAATCTTCGCCAATTGAGGTGAGAGCAAAATTAGCTTTTGTATTTTGAGTAAGTGAAATTGTTTTTTGTAAAGTTTGATATCCAACGTAACTTATGCTCAATTGGTATTCTCCTTTTGGAAGTGTAATCGAATAAAAGCCATATTCATTGGTCGTTGCATTGGCTTTTGCGATGGATGAATTGGCTGAAATGTTAACCCCTATTAAGGTTTCATTATTATTTGAGTCAGAAATTATTCCTGAAATGGTGTATTTTTCTTGTGAAAAAGCATCAAAAATAGACAACAAAGTTATAAACAGTAGAAGTATTTTTTTTGAAAACATAATTTGTAATTTATTCTTTGTAAGACTAAAAAAACGAGGATTTGTTACTTGTTTGGTATTAACCTAGCGTTAAAAAAAAAAAGCAACCATTTCTGATTGCTTTTCTTAAAAACATTTATTTAAGCTAATTTAGCTTCTAGATTTTCTTTTATGGCTTCTAGAAAAGCTTCTGTGGTAAGATAATCTTCTGCTGTTAAACCAGCTGGTTTAACCAACATTGCTAAGTCTTTGGTCATTTTTCCGCTTTCTACGGTTTCGACACAAACTTGTTCTAATTTCAAACAGAAATCAATCAGCGGTTGGTTCCCGTCTAATTTCCCTCGGTGTTCTAAACCTCTTGTCCATGCAAAAATAGAAGCAATTGGATTGGTAGATGTTGCTCTTCCTTTTTGGTGCTCTCTAAAATGTCTTGTAACCGTTCCGTGAGCTGCCTCTGATTCTACTGTTTTTCCGTCGGGAGTTACCAAAACAGAAGTCATTAAACCTAAAGAACCAAAACCTTGTGCAACTGTGTCTGATTGAACATCTCCGTCGTAGTTTTTACAAGCCCAAACAAAACCTCCACTCCATTTCATACAAGAAGCAACCATGTCGTCGATCAATCTGTGTTCGTAAGTAATTCCTACTTTTTCGAATTCAGTTTTGTAGCTTTGTTGGTAAACTTCTTCAAAAATATCTTTGAAACGCCCGTCATAAGCTTTTAAAATAGTATTTTTTGTAGAAAGATAAAGTGGCCATTTTTTTGTCAAAGCCATTTGAAAAGAAGAATGTGCAAAGCCATAAATGCTTTCGTCTGTGTTGTACATCGACATTGCAACGCCATCACCTTCAAAATTAAACACTTCCCAAGTTTGTTCTTCTTCACCATTTTCTGGTACAAAAGTCATTGTTAACTTTCCTTTTCCTTTGATAACGGTATCGGTAGCTTTGTATTGATCACCGAAAGCGTGACGTCCAATTACGATTGGTTTAGTCCAACCTTGTACATATCTTGGAACGTTTCGCATGATGATTGGCTCTCTAAAAACAGTTCCTCCAACGATGTTTCTAATTGTTCCATTTGGTGATTTCCACATTTTAGAAAGATTGAATTCTTTCACTCTTTCTTCATCTGGAGTAATGGTAGCACATTTTATACCCACATTGTATTTTTTGATTGCTTCGGCAGCATCAATTGTAATTTGGTCTTTTGTAGCTTCGCGACTTTCAATGCCTAAGTCGTAGTATTTTATATCTAAATCTAAAAAAGGAAGAACTAGTTTGTCTTTAATAAAAGTCCAAATAATTCGTGTCATTTCATCTCCATCCAATTCTACAATTGGGTTGGCAACTTTTATTTTTGTCATGCTTGGTATATTTTGTTTTTTGTTTGAATTTTTTAAAGTTAGCAAATATAATAAAAGGAATATAAAAAGCGATTTTCAAAAGCAACTATAACTTTTGATTTGCAGATTTCGTAAAATAGGCTTAAATTTTTAAGAAAGTGATAATTTTAGTCCGGATTTAACCAAAAAAAAAATCCCGAAGAATTCGGGATTTTTATAAAAATTGGATAGTTGACTATCTTCTTTTGTCTCTAATTTTCGCTTTTTTACCAGTAAGTTCTCTAAAGTAGAAAATTCTAGCTCTACGAACAGCACCTTTTTTGTTGATTTCTACTTTCTGTAAAGCAGGTAAATTCACTGGGAAAATACGCTCAACACCAACTGAACCAGACATTTTACGGATTGTAAAAGTTTCTGTATTTCCAGAACCTCTTCTTTGGATTACAACTCCTTTAAAAAACTGTGTTCTAGTTTTTTCACCCTCTTTAATTTCGTAATAAACTGTGATAGTATCACCAGCTCCGAAAACAGGGAAATCTTTTTTTGCAACAAACTCGTCTCTAACGAATTTCATTAAATCTGCCATGATAATTTTTTTAATTATGGTTTTGAATCAGAGCAACATTCGCGGATTTCGCCAGAGGTTAGTCTAATGGAGTGCAAAAATACAACTTTAAATTTAATATGCAAGTGATCAGTCGCAGTTTTCAGTTTTCAGTCGCAATTACAGTTGTTAGAAACCGTTTTACAATTGGAAAATTAATAATTTTTCTGATTCATTTTAAATAAAAGAAATTAAAGCTTTAAATTAAGAAAATTGAAAAAAATAAATGACTGAAAACTGAGACTGAAAACTGAGACTGAAAACTGATAACCTATTCCAACAAATCCGGTCTTCTATTTTTTGTATTTTCATAAGCCATGTCTTCGCGCCATTTGTCAATTTTGGCAAAATGTCCGCTGGTTAAAACTTCTGGTACTTTCCACCCTTTGTAATCTGCTGGACGTGTATAAATTGGTCCTGATAACAAATTGTCTTGAAAACTGTCTGTTAATGCCGAAGTTTCATCACTCAAAACACCTGGAATCAAACGAATTAACGCATCAGACAATACCAAAGCACCCAATTCTCCTCCACTCAAAACATAATCGCCAATCGAAATCTCTTTCGTTATAAAATGATCTCTCACACGCTGATCCACTCCTTTATAATGTCCGCAAAGGATAATAATATTTTTCAACATCGACATCGAATTGGCCATTTTTTGGTTCAAAGTTTCACCATCTGGCGACATATAAATGATTTCGTCATAAGTTCTTTCAGATTTCAAAAAAGTAATACAATCGTCAATCGGCTGAATGTTCATTACCATTCCGGCACCTCCGCCAAATGGATAATCATCAACAGATTTTTGCTTATTGGTCGTAAAATCCCTTAAATTATGAAAATGAACTTCTACCAAACCCTTGTCAATGGCACGTTTCATAATGGAAGCCTCAAACGGACTTCGCAATAATTCTGGCAAAATCGTGATTATATCTATGCGCATTTTTGAAATTAATTTTAAAATCCAAAGGTACAAAGATTTTTTTTAGGAGCTGATCCCGCTTTTCTTCCAAATCTTTGGCTTTCTAAAGAAAAAAGCCAAAGGATTTTCCATACAATCGGGGCTAGGGCAATCGTTTTCAAATGATAATTAATCTACTTTAAAAACAAAATTTTATTCGTAAATTCGCACAAAATTTAAAAAGTTATAACAATGGAAAACGGAATATACGCTAAATTCAACACCACAAAAGGGGCGATTATAGTAAAACTTACCCACGATTTAACACCAGGAACAGTTGGTAATTTTGTTGGATTAGCAGAGGGAAACCTAGAAAATAAAGTAAAACCACAAGGTCAAAAATACTATGATGGATTGAAATTCCACCGCGTGATTCCTGATTTTATGATCCAAGGTGGTTGTCCCCAAGGAACGGGAACTGGTGGTCCGGGTTACAACTTTGAAGACGAATTTCATCCTACATTAAAACACAATCGTCCAGGAGTTTTGTCAATGGCAAATTCTGGCCCAGCAAGCAATGGTTCACAATTTTTCATCACACACATTCCAACAGATTGGTTAGACAACAAACATACTGTTTTTGGTCATGTTGTAGAAGGACAAGACATCGTTGACACCGTTGAACAAGGCGATTTAATAGATAATTTAGAAATTTTGAGGGTGGGGGATGACGCTAAAAACTGGAACGCTATCGAAGCTTTCAGAACTTTTGAAGGCGCTCGCGCAAAGCGCATCGCTGCTGAGAAAGAAGCTGCGGAAGCTAAAATGGAAGAATTAGCTGCCGGTTTTGAAAAAACTGAAAGTGGTTTGCGTTACAAAATGATCCAAAAAGGAAGCGGAAAAAAGGCTGAAGCTGGAAAAACAGTAGCAGTTCACTACGAAGGTTCGTTAGAAAACGGAAAAGTATTTGATAGTTCTTATCCAAGAAAAAAACCAATCGAATTTCGTTTAGGACAAGGGCAAGTAATTGAGGGTTGGGACGAAGGAATTGAATTGCTTCAAGTGGGAGACAAAGCTAGATTTGTAATTCCATCTCATTTGGGTTACGGGTCTCGTGGCGCTGGAGGAGCAATTCCGCCCAATGCAACACTCATTTTTGATGTTGAATTGATGGAAGTAAAATAATTTTTTTTCTATTTTACTACCATTCAGTAGGTTCTATAATAATTAAAAATTAAACAATATTAAATTTGCAAGCCAAAAAAGTGTTGTTATATTTGCACTCGTTTTGGCATAAAACACATATTGTTAATTTCGGGGAGATACTCAAGCGGCCAACGAGGGCAGACTGTAAATCTGCTGTGTGAACTTCGCAGGTTCGAATCCTGCTCTCCCCACAAAATTTCAAATAAGAAATTATCCGAAAATTCACTTTCGAGTAATTTTGTTTTGAAAGTTTGAGTACGGCTTCACCTTTCAGGATCACGAAGCGAAGAGTAGAAATCCTTCTCGGCTAACCAGTAACATCAAGCCTTACAGTAATGTAAGGCTTTTTTTATGTCTTTAAGCTTTGCTTTAGTGGTTTTTTAAACGTAGTTTGTTATGATGCCCTCGGAGCTTGTAAAAATGCTTTCGGATCATGTTAGATGTCTACGTATTGTGTTATTTTGTTTTTTGCTATTGTTTCTGGGCACGGAATGCGCTATCCTAACGAGAATATTTATTGCAAATCCGAGCTATCGGGTTTCATGAATACTCAAATTGAATGTTGTTCCATATAGTGCTTCTGGAATTGGAATAGTATTGTATTGTGCTGACAAGCAATTTGTTAAAATAAGAACAAGTAGAATTAATTTAGTTTTTATCTTTTTGTTTTATATTTAAAATGTAATTATTATTCCAAGTTTTACTCTAAAACTTGCATCATTTTGATTACCATTCATATTGTTAATAATTGGTATTGAAAAAGTAATTGGTAAACTAAAATTTTTATAAGAAATATTGGAACCAACGTTTACAAATCCTAAATAATACCCTGAATTTTCATCAATTTCATCTCCTTCTTTTAGATTATCCAACCATTCGCCATTATAACCACCAAATAGTGATAAGCCTAAATTAGAACCATTCGCTTTTTCATCTGAATTTGCTGAACAAAATGCACTTTCTTTTATCAGGCGATGTGAAAGTGTAATGTTTTGAACTGCTAAACTGGAATAATAATTTCCATCAAACCCTTTATTGGTGTGCTTATACAAAGCATTTCCTTGCAAAGTATAATTATTCCAGTTATTAGAAAAAACGACCCCTACCATTGGGTCATAAGAACCTGAACCTATTACAACTGTTGAATTATCAAAATTTGAATCTTTTTGAATACCAGTTGGCAATTCAATTCCAGCTTGTAATGCAATATTTAAATTCTTTTTAGAAAATATCGAATAAGTTCCTATCAAAATCATATCACCAAAACCTTTGTCGTTTCCGGTATTGGTTGATAAAGTTACAAACGGTAGCAAAGCTGATACTGTAAACTTATTTGTAATTCCGTAACGAACTCCAAAAGAATTAATTATCATGCTTTTTAGCAATTTTTCATCTTCTTCAATTGCAGTGCCTTCTTTTATTTTTCGGTAGTCAAAATAAGTTTCTGCAATAAACTGATTCTTTTTTAAGGTAAGTAATCCGTTGTTAAAATCTCCATTTGATGATCCAATACTTGCACCCGCACAACATGCGCATTGGCTATAACTATTTATTGTTAAAAATATAGACAAGATGATGTATAACGAAGTTCTTTTATTTCTCATTTTTCAAATTCTTTATACTATTTATCACTAGAAGTGAATAAAATAAATTGTTTAATGGATTAACTCATTAGATTTTCCGAATTAAAGTTTGCATCGTTTTTCCTTTGAAAAAACTTAAAAATTTATAATTTTATATCTCAGTTCAATAAAATTAAGTTGGTTTTAAATTTTAATTATTCAACTTAATGAGAAACAACAACCTTTTTTATAATTGAATTTTTATTATCTGAAATTTTCACAAAATATACTCCGGAATATACGGTCTCTAAATTCAGATAACACATTGTACTACCTTGTTTTAAAGTATCTTCTAAAATTAACTTTCCATTTAAATCAAACAATTCTATTTTTAAATCACTAACAGTTGGTGCATAGGATTGAATAACTGCTATGTCACTAGATGGATTAGGAAATAATGACAAACCAATTTGTTCTAAATTATTATTAGCCACTGATAGAGCTGGTGAGTAAGTAGTTACTGGCTCACTTATAGTTGCATGTAAAGTAGTTTGGACTGTACCATGATAATATTTTCCTAAAAGATAAGGATATACAGGTTTGTTATTTGCATCGATAGTCGCGAAATAACAATAGATTCCGTTTGGATATTCAGGAGTTTTACAAAATCTTCCGTTACTTTCATCTAAATCACCTAATCCAGCTACATATTCAAAATCTTCTAAATAAGCACCTAAAACC
>CALPKO020000032.1 GCA_943324165.2 Bdellovibrio sp. ZAP7
ATCGTAAATGCCGTCGATACTGTCGTCTTGCATTGCTAAAAGGAAACAAGAAGACATTTGTGGTTTTGGAGTTCCAGCATTAAACAGCGTTGGCGTGGCGTGTGTAAAATACTTTTTCGACATCAAGTCGTAAGTTTCTATCACAGATTTTAAATCGTCGAGGTGAATCCCGACAGAAACCCTCATCAGCATGTGTTGAGGTCTTTCTACGATTTTACCATTTATTTTAAGCAAATAAGAACGTTCTAAGGTTTTGAAACCAAAATAATCGTAGTTAAAATCTCGGTTGTATATGATATGAGAATCTAAAAATTCTGAATTGGCTTGGATTACATTATGCACTTCTTCAGACAGAAGCGGTGCTTTTTGGTTTGTACGTGGATTTACATAAAAATACATGTCTTTCATCGTTTCTGAAAACGATTTCTTGGTATTAGAATGTAAATTTGAGATTGCAATTCTTGCAGCTAATTGAGCGTAATCTGGATGAGCAATCGTCATTGAAGCAGCGGTTTCTGCCGCTAAATTATCTAGTTCAGAAGTTGAAACGCCATCATAAAGCCCTTCAATTACGCGCATCGCTACTTTCACAGCATCTACCAAATCATTTAAACCATAACACAGTTTTTTGATTCTATCTGTGATTTTGTCGAACATTACCGGCTCTTTGTGGCCGTCTCTTTTGACTACGTACATAAAATTTTGTTTTTGTGAAACAGCAAATCCCTTTGCAATTTCGGGTTAATTGTAATTATATATTTTTGGAATTTAACTCTTTTAAAGTTTGCAACTTTGAAAGAGTTAAAGTACTAATCTAATTAAAAATCAGCATCAAAAGTAATTTTTTGCGCCTCAACATCTGTATTCATAACGCCTGCTTTTTGGTATTCTGCTACTTTTTTCTCGAAGAAATTGGTTTTTCCTTGCAACGAAATCATGTCCATAAAATCGAACGGATTGGAGGTGTTGTATTCTCTTTCGCAACCTAATTCTACTAAAAGGCGGTCTGCAACAAACTCTAAATATTGGGTCATTAAACCGGCATTCATACCTATTAATGAAACTGGCAAAGATTCTGTAATGAATTCTCTTTCAATTTTTAAGGCATCGATTATGATGGCTCGAATCCTATCCTTTGGAACTTTATTTACCAAATGATGGTTATGTAAATGAACGGCAAAATCGCAGTGAACACCTTCGTCTCTTGAAATTAATTCATTTGAAAAAGTTAATCCTGGCATTAGCCCACGTTTTTTCAACCAATAAATAGAACAAAATGCGCCAGAAAAGAAAATGCCTTCAACAGCAGCAAAAGCAATAAGTCTTTCTGCAAAAGAATCAGATTCTATCCATTTTAATGCCCATTCTCCTTTTTTCTTGATGGCTGGAAAAATTTCCAACGCGTTGAATAATTCATCTTTTTCAACCTCGTCTTTAACGTAAGTATCTATCAAAAGCGAATACGTTTCAGAATGAATGTTTTCCATCATGATTTGAAAACCATAAAAGAATTTAGCTTCTGCATATTGCACTTCGTTGACAAAATTCTCGGCCAAGTTTTCGTTAACAATTCCATCTGAGGCAGCGAAAAAAGCCAAAATATGTTTTACAAAATAACGTTCTTCATCATTTAGCTTGTTGTTCCAATCGTTTAGATCTTGGGACAAATCAATTTCTTCTGCAGTCCAAAAACTGGCTTCCATTTTTTTGTACCATTCCCAAATGTCGTGGTGTTTGATTGGAAAAATAACGAATCGGTTTTTGTTTTCTTGTAAAATTGGTTCTGTTGAAGACATACTTATTTGATTTCTATTGAATATTTTTTGTGTGTACTGCTGTTTTTGAGAATTACAAAGATTGTGAATTTTTATGGTTTAATTCTTTCAAACTTATCCACAAAACGAAGTAGTTTTTAACAATTCGTTGTTTTCTATAAATAAAAGCTACATATTTTAAGTTGCTGAAAAACAACAATATAAAAAACAAAATAAGTGCAAAAGCCCTAAATATAGGGCTTTGGAGTAGTTTAACAATTGTTTAATTTTAACAGAATTAAGTTAGGTAAAAAAAAATGAAATAGTTACTTGTTTTCAAGATCTAAAGCTACTTTTTCAAGCTCTAAGTACCAATTTTCGCCAAAGCGACGAATGAGCGCTTCTTTAACAAATTTATAAACGGGCACTTCTAATTCTTTTCCAAGCGAGCAAGCTGGATCGCAAATGTCCCACTTATCGTAGTTGACCGCAGCAAATTCGGTAAAATCTTTCACGCGAATAGGATACAAATGACACGAAACCGGTTTTTTCCAATCGATAACACCTTGGTTGTAGGCTTGTTCAATGCCGCAAAGTGCTGTTTTTCCGTCAAAAATCACGTAGGCGCAATCTTTTTCGTCTATTAAAGGAGTTTCCGTATCGCCATCGGTGCCGATGCGCCAAGTCCCTTGGTTTTCAATTGCAGCAATTCCTTCTTTTCGCAAAAATGGTTTTACTTTTGGATAAATACTTTCTAGAATTTTAGTTTCCTCTTCGGTTAGTGGTGCGCCAGCATCGCCATCGACACAACAAGCGCCATGACAAGCCGATAAGTTGCATACAAAATCTTTTTGAAGAATGTCTTCTGAAACAATGGTTTTTCCGAGTTGAAACATTAATTTGAAATTATGATTTTTTGGGTAAATTGAGTGTTGTTGTCAGCTTTCATTTTGGCAAAATAAATGCCATTAGAAAGATTTTGAACTTCGATTTTCGTAAGATTTGAATCTTTTTTCGTCAATATTAACTTTCCGATTGCATCGAAAATGTTTACCTCAACTATTGCTTTTGTTGAAAAAATAGTAAATTCATTTTTTACGGGATTTGGTGCAATTGAAATACTTGATTTGTTAAAATCGGTTGTTCCTAAAACACCAGTATTATAAACGGTTCCTGATGGCGGTTGTGGACTTTCACCATCAACGCGCATTAGTCCAATTATTTTGTTACTAAGATTCGGTAATTCACTTAATGCAAGGATATAAGCATTTGGAACAGTCAATAAACTTAAACCATTTTCATTTATGACCCGACTTTCATAAAAAGTGCTAAAAATTGGAGAATCAAATTGATAACTACAAGTAAATTCAACTAAATTGTCTGAATTGAATTTGTTTTCTGAAAGATTACTTATTGTTTTCACTTGATAAAATTCTCCAGGACTTGGTAAATCAACGGTTTTCCAAATAGAATGATCTGCATTATAAATTTTAACCTGATTATTCATCGGAGATTGTGTAGTAAAGTATTTTTCGCCATTGTTTTCTAAAACTGTTCTAGCAATTAAACTTTCATACGCATGTTCTAAAGTCAAACTTGGAGCGCTGTAAATAGTTGATTTATATTGAAAATTTGAATTTGGAATTAAATCTCGTGTAATAATTTTGGGCGATAAACCGTTTATATCACTTAAAAAGTAGCTTACTGTGTTTGGGTTAGATATAATATTATATCCGTTTTCATTTATGATATTTCCACCATAGGTAGTTGCATTTCCATTCAAAACAACATAGGAATATCCAATTTTTATTAAACTACTATTTCCAATTATATTGTCATCCACTAAAGATATTGATTGATATGAAGCGTCTGCCGGTTTCGGCAAATCGATTGACTTCCAAAAAGAATGATCAGCATTGAAAAATTTTGCCTGACCATTTGCTTTGTCAAGGTAATAATATTTTTCACCCGCGTTTGTCAGTTTAATTCTGTGAAGGTATTCTTGGGAAATTTGATAATTATTTTCTAAAATTAATTCTGGAAATGAATAAACTTTTGATGTGTTTTGATAATCAAACACAATTAGTTTTGTTGGCAATCCTTCTATTTCGCTCAGATTTGCTTGAACACCATTTTGAATATTTAATACAACTGTTCCGTTCTCTGAAATTACTTTTGTAATATAAATATTATTTGGGGCTTGCTCGATATTATAATAAGAATAAATTATTTCAATATTACTATCGGCATTAATTTTAGTTTGCGAAACGTGCCAAATACGAACTTCTCCTAAAAAGTCTATTTGCGGCGGAGCTGGCAAAGGAATTGATTTCCAAAAACTATGGTCGGCATTATAAAAATCGGCTTGAGAAGTTGCTTTGTTGACCAAATAATATTTTTCGCCATCAATTTCTAGTTTTACTCTAGTAACTTCATTTTCATTGTAAGTATGCTCTAATTCGAATTGCGCAAATGAAAAACCTGAAAAGCAAAGCAATAAAAAGTATACAATTTTTCTCATGGTTTTAAATTTTTGTAAAAATACTAAATACCAATTTTAAAATACTGTTTTATGCTGAAAAATTTGAAGTTAAAATTAACTTGATTTTAGCGTTTAACCATAAGATAATCAATAATTTTGCAAAAAAATTTAAAGAACGGATGGAATTCGATTTAAGAGAAATTATAACCATTGCAATGGTGCTTTTTGCTGTAATTGATATAGTTGGAACAATTCCAATAATTGTTGATTTGCGTCAAAAACACGGCCACATCGAATCTGAAAAAGCTTCAATTGTGGCAGGAATTATTATGATTGTTTTTCTTTTTATAGGCGAAGAATTTTTGAATTTAATTGGAATTGACGTTAATTCATTTGCAGTTGCTGGTTCATTCGTATTGTTTTTCTTGGCTTTAGAAATGATTTTAGGAATTCGGATTTATAAAGATGAAGAAGCGAGTTCGGCTTCGATAGTGCCAATCGCTTTTCCTTTGATTGCTGGTGCTGGCACAATGACGACTCTACTTTCTCTAAGAGCACAATTTCATACTGTAAATATTTTGGTCGCAATTGTTCTTAACATCTGTTTGGTTTATGCTGTCTTAAAATCGTCAGCGAAAATCGAAAAAATACTTGGAAAAAACGGTTTGGGCGTAATTAGAAAAACTTTTGGAATAGTGCTACTTGCAATAGCTGTTAAATTATTTGCCTCGAATGTTAAAGCACTTTTTATTTAATAGAAAAAAGTTCTATTTTTACTCAAAATTCAGAAAAAAATGAAAATTTTCACCTTTATACTTATTTTTTTAGCTTTAGGATTAGTTATTTTTAATGCTACATTATTGGATTTCAATCATTTATTTGATGAAAAAAACAAAGTTGCATTCATTGGAATTGTTGCCTCTTTTTGTGCTCTTTTTGTGCTTTTGATTTTTAGAATGTCTAAAATGATTGAAGAAAAAACCAAAAACCAATAATTCAATTCTTTACATTCCACTTCTAATTGCTTCAACCGGGTCTAATTTACTTGCTGAAATTGCAGGTAAAATTCCAGAAATTACTCCTATGAAAGCGGCTAAACCGATTCCTAAAAAGACGTTTTTGTAACCCAAAATAAATTCAAATTCCAACACATTGGTCATCACAATCGAAATGATATAAACAAAAATCAATCCGATTGCTCCACCGATAATGCAAAGAATTATTGCTTCAAACAAAAACTGAAACAAAATAAACTTGTTTTTTGCGCCCAAAGATTTTTGAATTCCAATTAAATTGGTGCGCTCTTTTACAGAAACAAACATGATGTTGGCAATCCCAAAACCACCAACGAGCAATGAAAATCCTGCAATTACCCATCCCATCAAGTTCATTTGAACAATAATTCCGTCTAATAAATCGGTAAAACCAGAAAAAACATTAATAAAAAAGTTGTCAATTTCGCCTGCTTTCATACCGCGAAAATTTCTTAATTTTTGCGTCAATTCTCCTTTATAGGCTTCCATATCAACACCTTTTACTGGTTTGATGATAATCACGTTGGTCAACATTGTGTTGTTATCGCCATATAATCTACGCACAAAATTTACAGGTATAAAAGCCGATGCATCATCGCTATCAAACAACGAAGCACCTTGTTTTTTCAGTACGCCAATAACCGTAAACCTTTGACCGTACAAGCGCACATTTTTTCCAATTGGCTCTAAATTCCCGAATAAAGAAGTAGCAATTTCATCACCTAAAACAATCACATTCGAACCCGAATTGGCTTCCGATTCGTTGTAAAATCTCCCTTTGCTAAATTCTAATCCTTGGATGTCGATAAATTCTTGCGAAACAGGCACAATGTTAATATCACTCACTGTTTGCGAATCATATTTGATAGATTCTCTTTTTGTAAAAATCTGAAAACCCATTGCTTGCGTGTTGTTTACCGCATCTTTTAAATAAACATATTCGTCGTATTTTACTTGTGGAAATTGATCACGTTTCCATTCAGGAACTTCAGATGGTCCAAATGTGCCTTTGAACAAGTAAATCGTATTTTTATCAAGCGAACTCAGGTCTTTTTTGATTTTTCTATCCAAAGAATCAACCGCTGTCAAAACGGCAATGATTGAAAAAATACCAATGGTAACGCCCAACAACGATAAAAAAGTACGCAGTTTGTTGTTGCTTAACGCACTCATCGCAAAGCTAAAACTCTCTTTCAACAACCTAAAATATACCTTCATGTTTTTATTCTTTTTTAAAGAGCAGAAATCTACGATTCTTTATCGACAATTGTCCCGCTTTCCTTCCAAATTTTTGCCTTTTTAAAGAAAAAAGGCAAAAGATTTTCCTTGTTAATCGGGGCTATTCTAAACCTCTAATTTTCATAACAAATTTTCCAAAATCGACGCTTTAATAGACAACAAATTATAATTAAAAAACTATTTTTGCAAGCTTAAAACAACAACTACTAAATGAGCACAACTAAAAAAATTCAATCCGCTTTAATATCCGTTTTTTCAAAAGACGGACTAGAGCCAATTGTAAGACAACTAAACAAGCAAAATGTTACAATTTATTCCACCGGAGGAACCGAAGATTTTATAAAAAATCTGGGAATCAACGTTATTCCTGTAGAAGACGTAACCTCGTATCCTTCTATTTTGGGAGGAAGAGTCAAAACATTGCATCCAAAAATTTTTGGTGGCATTTTGAATCGTCAAGACAACGAAAGCGATGTGCAACAAATGCAAGAATTCGATATTCCACAAATTGACCTTGTGATTGTTGATTTATATCCGTTTGAAAAAACAGTCTCGTCTGGCGCATCAGACGAAGTTATAATAGAAAAAATAGATATTGGTGGTATTTCTTTGATTCGTGCTGCGGCAAAGAATTTTAAAGACACCGCGATTGTTGCTTCTGTAGAAGAATATGGTTTGCTTTTAGACTTAATTGAAAGTCAATATGGCGCCACCACTTTAGAAAACAGAAAGTCTTTGGCAACAAAAGCTTTTAATGTAACTTCTCATTATGATGCGGCGATTTTTAATTATTTCAATAAAAACGAAGCAGAAACGGTTTTAAAAATCAGCGAAAATAATGGTCAGGTGTTGCGTTATGGAGAAAATCCACATCAAAAAGGGTTTTTCTTTGGCGATTTTGAAGCTATGTTTTCTAAATTGCATGGTAAAGAGTTGTCTTATAACAATTTGTTAGATGTAGATGCTGCAGTAAATTTAATTGGAGAATTTAAGAATAACAATCCCACTTTTGCGATTCTAAAACACAACAATGCTTGCGGTTTGGCAACACGGAATACAATTTTAGATGCCTATAATGTTGCATTGGCATGTGATCCGACTTCAGCATTTGGGGGAGTTTTGATTGCTAATGCAACCATTGATGAAGCAACTGCAAACGAAATCAATAAATTGTTTTGCGAAGTGGTTATTGCGCCGAACTATGATGAAAAAGCCATCGCTATTTTATCTGAAAAGAAAAACAGAATTATTTTGGTGCAAAATCAAGTTGAATTGCCACAAAAAAATGTTAGAACTTGCTTGAACGGCATTTTAGTGCAAGAAAGAAACAATATTACCGACAATAAAAACGACTTAAAAACAGTTACTGAAACTGTGCCTTCTGAACAAGAAATAGAAGATTTGATATTTGCTTCTAAAATTTGTAAAAACACCAAATCGAATACTATTGTTTTTGCTAAAAACGGCACTTTAATTTCATCGGGAACGGGACAAACCTCAAGAGTTGATGCTTTGAAACAAGCCATTGAAAAAGCACATACTTTTGGTTTTGGTTTAAAAGGAGCAGTAATGGCAAGCGATGCTTTTTTTCCGTTTCCAGATTGTGTAGAAATTGCGCATCTTGCTGGAATTTCGGCAGTTATTCAACCCGGAGGTTCTATAAAAGATGAGTTGAGCATTGATTATTGCAATGAAAATAAAGTTGCAATGGTATTTACAGGAACACGTCATTTCAAACATTAATTTGTTGTAACTCTTCAGCCACACCAATCGATGTGGTTTTCAACTTTACTTTTGGTGATTTAGCACATTAACGCAAGGGCTTTAATGTGCTAATTTCTATTGTTTTTGATAGTAACAATATGTCGTTATGTGTTGTGTTTTAGAAATATTCCCTTACGAAGTGTTTTCAAATTTTCTTAGTAAACATTCTTACGGACTTAAGTCGATATCCTTCTTTTTGCTAGCTTATATAGTTATTAAAAACCAATGAGGTTTATTTAGAATATATTTATTGTGCATAATATATTGCTATTGTGTAGGAGAAATGTGCTTCTTGTATGAAGTTGATACGGTATAAATAGCATATATATACGTTATAAATACGACATATATATGGTATAAAAATGTATTTATTATTACTTTTGTATTAACAATTCAATTATTATGGCAACGCAAAAAGGACTGGTTTTACTTGAGGGAACTATTGGCGGAATTAATTTTTATTACAGAAAAGGCAAAGCGGTGGCTCGAAAAGCGGGTGGTGGTTTTAACGGTAAAGCCATTAAAACGAAACCGAGCATGATTAGGGTTAGGGAAAACAACTCTGAATTTGGGCATTGTTCTCGTGTGAAAAAGGAGATTCGGATGGCGCTTTTTCCTTTTTTGATGAATTATAAAGATGGGACTTTACACGGTAGAATGATGCAATTGTTTCAAGGGATTAAGAACTGCGATACATTTTCTGAAAGAGGAAAACGCACAGTGACAAAAGGTATTGTTAGCCCAGAAGGGCAAAAGCTTTTTAGTGATTTTAGGTTTACGCCGAATTGTTTTGTTGCTCATGCTGTACCGATGAAGGCAAGTTATGACGCAATTTCTTGTGTTTATAGCGTTACGGATTTTAATATTAACGCGGTGCGATTTCCAGAGGGAGCTACGCATTTGGAATTGCAATTTGGGGTTTTAGGAAGTGATTTTGACAATGTTTATAAGTTGTTTATGGCTCCTGTTTTGGTGTTTGAAAAAAGGGTTGAGGTAGCTGGTTTTTCTATGGTTCCCGAAAGTTTGCCTGAGGTTGGATTGCATAGATTTGCTTTTGTTGGGGTTACTTTTTATCAGGAGGTGAATGGGGTGAACTATGTGTTG
>CALPKO020000033.1 GCA_943324165.2 Bdellovibrio sp. ZAP7
AATTTGAGTTTTAATTAAAAAAGGAAAAATCAAGAGTATAAAAAAGACTATTTTTTTCATGGTTTTATATGATAAGCTATTTACTCTTTCAAAACCTTAACCACTTTTTTCTCCCCACTTTGGTTTTCTAAATTCAAAATATAAAAACCAGTTGACAAGTTCGAACAATCTATAGAACCACCAATTAACAAAGTGTTGCTTTTAATTTCAACACCAACAGCATTAAATAATTGGTATTTTATAACTTCTTGGTTGTCGATTTGCAATAAACCTTTAACAGGATTTGGATATATAGCAAGTTGATTAAAATTATCTTTTTGAATATTTAAAGCACAAACCGAATCTACAGTAATTGGTTGTGTAATGCCACAATTTTGTAAAAAAGATTGAATACTTACAATCTCATTATCATCGGCGCAAATTGCTGTTAAACTCGGATTGTTGCCCCAACATTCGTTGTACCATGTTTGAGCGCCATACACTTGCTGTTGATTGTTTTTTAAATTGATAGAAACTAAATTAGGGTTGTTTGAACAACCCAAATCGTTAAAAACAGGATTGCTGCTAAAATCTAAACTTGTCAATTGGTTATGACCACAATAGACAGCTTCTAGATTCGTTAAACCAGAAAAATCTAAACTTGTGAACTGATTGTTTGGACCATAAAAAAGAATTAATTCTGTTAAATTTGATAAATCGATATTTGTTAACTGATTGTTATGGATATAAAGTATCTGAAGATGTGGAAAATTAGAAACATCTATTTGTGTAAATAAATTATTGTTAGCACCTAAATAACGGAGGTTAGTAAAATATTCTAACCCCGTTAAATCTGAAATGGATTGTGATGCAATTCTCAATCTATAAACCTGAAGAGCTTCTGAAACTTCAATTTCTCCATCACCATTAGAATCTATTGCTATAGTGCTACTTGCATTAGGAAAAACAGTGAAATCCCAATTTGTACTAGCTATATCAAGACCTGAATTGGTTGCTAACAATCGATTTTTTAAATTAACATCTGGAAAATTTATAATTTGAGCTTTAATTAAAAAAGGAAAAATCAAGAGTATAAAAAAGACTATTTTTTTCATGGTTTTAGTTCTTTGTTAGTTTTTTTGTTGTATTAAAATCTTTAGAGGTAAATTTAACTAAATAAGTACCCAAAGGATATGGGCTCAAATCTAATACCTCGGCATTTAGAGAGGTTGTTTTTGTTAAAATTTTCTGCCCTAATAGGTTAAAAAGTTCAATTTCAATTTTTTCATTTAAAAAATTATCAAATTCTAAATTTACCAGCTGTTTTGTTGGGTTAGGATAGATTTTGATTTTTAATTCATTATTAAAGTCATTTCCTTTTTGAGATTCATTTTTAATATATCTTCCGCCTACATTACTAACATAAACGGTAACCACAGCATTTTGACAAATTGTTGGATCTGAAATTCTACAAATTTGATAATTTAACGTATGAATTCCCGCAGGTATAGTTTCACCAGGATTTAATATTCCTTCATCATCTATTGAAAGAAAATCGTTTAAGGGTGGAAGTTGGTTCACCGTTACAGTTGAAAGATTCTCTACACTGTCGCAACCATTGTCGTTAGCATATACATTAGCAGGATTTTCACTTGTAAACGTGGGTTCTCCACTAGTGTTCAAGTGATACGAATCGTTATTGGGTTGCAATGTATTAACCGTAATGCTTATGCGTACAGGCGGTGTGCATGAAAAAGGCGCAGTTTTTTTACAAAAAATAACGAAAAAATCATAAGCAGATATAGAAGCACCAAATCCAGCTTCAAACGCAAATGTTCCATTTTGATTTAAAGTCATACCAGTCGGCAAACTAGAACCTGGGGCTAATTCAATAGAAACTGTTGCTTCTGTTCCTGGAATTCCATCTACAAGGATTCCACCCACGCCATCCCAATAAGGCGCGTCAAAAAAGTTTTCAGAATAAGGTGTTGTTTGGGGTCCGTTTTGATAACAAATTCTAAAAGAACATTTACTAGGACAAGTTATTGATGGAGGTGCAACTACAATAGTTATTGTTGCCGTATTACTCGCACCACAACTGCCTTGTAGCTTATATTGAAACGTATAAGTACCCATAGTGGTAGAAGGCAAAACGGTTAATGTGCCATCGGCATTCAGTGTTATACCTCCCGAAGTAAAAGTAGGTACTGCACCCACTGGCACTATAATAACTGAAACAGCATTTACAGTATCGTTAGCCAAAACACTGGTTGTTGTACCAGACAAAAGCGTAAACGAATCGTTTACAGCTATTAGTGTATTTGGGTTTATGGTTACCGTCACCTGTGTTCTCGTGCTTTCGCAACCGTTTATGGTTTGAGAGGCAAAATAATTACTAGAAGTTAAAGTAGTGTTATTTGCTAAAGCCGTTCCGCCTGTTAATGCGTTGTACCATTTTATTATACCTGTGCCAGTGGCAACCAAGTTTGCTACAGTTGCGCCAGCGCAATAGGTTTGTTCTAAAGCGGTTGGTGCTGGCGTTATCGCGTTTACTGTTACCGTTACCTGTGTTCTCGTGCTTTCGCAACCGTTTATGGTTTGAGAAGCAAAATAATTACCAGATGTTAAAGTAGTGTTATTTGCTAAATCCATTCCACCAGTTAATGCGGAGTACCATTTTATACCTGTGCCAATGGCAACTAAGTTGGCAACTGTTGCGCCAGCGCAATAGGTTTGAGCAGCGGCAGTGGGTGGCACTGGTGTGGTTATAGTTACTACAACTGCTTGTTTTAATCCAATACAGCTAGCTTCATTTACTGGTAAACTTTGACCAACAAAATAGGTTGAAGAAGTAAGCAAGGTATTTGGATTTATAAAACTTTGACCTCCACCACCCGTAAGTGTCCATCGAATTGTTGCACCAGTCAAGGTGGTTTGTGCTTCTAAATCAGATATCCGGGCACCAGCACATTTGATTTGTGGTGAGGTAGCCGTAGGTCTTGTAGGTCTAACTATTTGTACACTAACAACTTGTTGAATACCACAGTTTCCTTCAACCGTAAATGTATAATTTGTAGTTAGTTGGGTAGCAGTAGTATTGGAAGAAGGTATTTGACCCACAAAAGTAGGCGACCATGAACCTTTTACTCCGTTGGGTGCCACAATCGATAAGGCAGTGTTTTGACTTGAAGAACAATAGCTTAATGTTGCAGGAAAATCAGGTATATTGGTTACTTTAACTGGCACTGTAAAAGAATTTGGAAAAGAACAACTGTCTAAACCATAAGCTACACGGCGGATATAAAAAGGCGGACTACAAGTCAAAGGCTGACTACAAGTCAGTAGATTAAAAGGATAATTGGTCAAGGTTATTCCATCAGGTGGTGCAGAGTTGCCAGGTATTGCAGGTAATTGACTAAAAGGACCAGTAGCTGCTGTTGCATATTGCCATCCATAAGTGCCTGCTGGATAGGTAACACTTGGAGCGTCGGGAATGTCTGCATTTAAAATAGAAAAAGTAGAACAAGTAACACCACTCACTTTAATAGCACCTGGTGCAGACGAATTAACGATATGAAAAATAACAGCGGTATAGACTATTTTGGTACAACCAAGAATAGTATAGGTAATTTTTATGTAAATTGTTTTTCTACCATTTGATGGAAATACATAACTTATTCCATTAAAGTTGTTGAAAGACAAAGTGAAATCGGGTTGTGCATCGGTTGTTAAAGTGTTATAATTTATGGTGTTTGCTGCTGTAAGGTACTCTTGCGCAGTGTCGTTATTGTTCTTTACCAATTCGAATTTTACAGCACTTCCGTTAGGATTGATAGGAGTAGGGAAAATACAACTAGGCAAACTTAACTTAAAACCCTTAACATCTACTTTAACCTGACCGTTGATGCAAATATCTTGGGTGTTAGGGGTGAAGCTACCTGCATTAAAACTAGTAGTGTTATAGACCGTAAACGTTTGCTCTGGAAAATAAGATTTGCCACAAAACAAGTCGTTGTATTCGGTATAGCGGGTATATAAGGTTACACAACCGACCAAGTTGGCTGGAATGACACTTAAAGTTGCTCCTACCTGATTAGGTATTTCTATGTCTTCTGTAAATGTGGTGCAAGTGGCATCGGTACAGGTTTTCATTTTCCACTTATATTTAGGCGGTCCTGGTATTATAAGTTCATCAGAACAGGGTTGTATAGCGCTATCGTTATATTGCAAGTCAAATGCCGCTTGATCAGCACAAACGTATCGTATTGCTGGACCAACTATTGTACCCAATCGTTGGGCGCAAGGCGGACTATTCGTTTTGTAACCATTGGTTACTTTAAAAACAGATTCAAGCGTTTTGTGTAAGGTTTTTAGGGTTACTTTATAATAAATGGAAGCATTAGGAGCTTCATTGTTACACAACTTCAATTGATAGTTTATCAAACTGTTATCGGTTTGAATAGTATTAACATAGGTATTAAAATCTGCAGTAATAGGACTAAAAACACCCGGAGCGCCAGTTAAAGGTAAAGCGGGAGCAGTAGCGACGGTCAAAGAAGCCAAATTCGGAAAGGTATTAATATCTGTAAGATTGGGATTTAGCCATGAAAAATAAGAATTTCCATTGTCGAGTTTTCTCTCCAAAGCAAATTTTGGACGAGGTAAATTAATAGTATAAGCACAGTTACTTGTTGCAGGAGCTTGACATGGTAATTGAATGTTTGGTAAATCCATTGTTATATTAGCTGGCATACCCCCTCCTTTGCATTCAATGCCATAGTAAGCATAAGAGTGACTTTTACCCTCCACCGAATCGTTGGTGCGTGCAAAAAAAGTAAGCGTAACCTGCGTGTTCATTAAATTCTCTCCTGGTTTGTCCACAAACTCACTAAAGTCTAAATCGTAGTATTTCCATACTGTTGTTCGGGCATAAACTATTGAGCCTAAAGTAACATTATTATAATCAGTTGCCGCCACAGGGCTATGAATTCTGTTAAACACCATGTCGTTTAGCCCGAATAATTTGGCTTTTCTATTAGTCACAAAGCCACCACCAACAGGGTTATCTACTAAATAACCATTTTCGTTCATCCCTAAATCTGTAACAGCACCTGAAATTACTGGACTATTGAATTTGTATCGGCTCAATACACCAAACGAGGTTAGACCGCTTTGGTTGGTATTAAAGGACTGATAAGCAATAGTGTTATTTTGACCATTCAGAATTGGAATTATATTGGACATTCCTATGTACCAAATACGGTATTTGCAATTGGCAGGCGTAGGAGTAAAAGTATAGTTTACATAATAGGCTGCACCATCTTTTAAAGTTGAAAATCCGTCTATTTTTCGACCCACTCTCATAATTTTAGTGTTAGCAGACAGTGGAGGTGAAGTAATGTTGCTGAAATTAGTGTCATTTTGTGCTAATTCAGCAAGGTCTAGTATTTGAAACCCGACATCTGGGGTTGTTGACGCGATGGGAGTTCTAACAGTTGTTGTTGGATAACTCCAGCCACTATTTGCGGCTTCGGTAGCTCTGCTCCAACCGCCTTCGTAGTAGACCCTGTTCCAAGCGCCCCACCCAGCAGCGCTAGTAGGGTCTGGCAATGTAACGCATGCATCACTACTTGCATTAGGCACTACAGTAAACAAAAAAGTAGTGGTTTTAAAACAACCATTTCCTATATCAGCCTTTAGCGTCAAGCTATAATTTCCTACAGCAAGCGCTGTATTTAAAGTAAATGCTGAATTGATTAAGTTAGTAAGAGCAGTACCCGAATCTAAAAATTGTAAAGACCAAGTGTAGAAAGGAGTAGGCGTAAATGCCGTATTACCATTTTGGAAATTTGCCGAAAAATTAGTACCTGCCAATTGATTCAATTGAAAAACGGTGTTGGTAATTGGTGTAATTACGGGTTGATAGCCAGTCATTGCAATACAATTAGTACAAGCACTAGCACCTCTTAACAAGGATTTTCGCGCCCCATAGTCAGAATCAAGCATAAACTGCATCCTTAAAATTTGACCTGGAGAAAAATAATAACGACATTCATAAGAAACATAATCCATATAATTATGCTTGAAATCGGGGGTAGAATTTCCACAAGAGGAGACAGGTAAATTACAAGATTGATCGTGTAACTCCATTGGTTGTGTGTCGTCTACCTTATCTCCATCTGCAAATGGGTTGATATTAGCACACGAACAAGCATAAGAAGTAGGAGTGCCTGCTGTTAATGCATCAGGTTCACAAATACCAAAGGTGTGAAACAAACCTAAATAATGTCCCATTTCATGAGCCAAAGTGGTTATTTTTGCATTTAATTCCGCTTCATCAGAGCCATTAAAAAGTTGCCGCTCTAAATATATACCTTCAACATTTAGACCGTGTGCAGAAGGTAAAAAAGCGAAGCCACTACCGGATAAAATATCATCTACAATATAAATATTAATGTATCGGGTTCTAGGAAAAGTCAATAATGAACCAGAGTCGTTTGCTGTCTGTATAATCTGATCAATATCTCGACGGTCAATTGTACTTAATGTAGTAAGGTGCTGTGTTTGGGTCGAGGTATAAGCATTTCCTAAAACATCTTGTTTTGCCAAACAAAATTGTATGCCAGCATCGTTGATTGTTGATGGAATATATGGAGCTAATGCAGACCCAGCATAAATGGCGTTCAATTTATCTACTATAGAAGAATAATCAGGATAAGTATTTGGAATTTCAGGATTATTCGCAAGACAGTGCATGTTATGAAATACAACTTGTAGTACAACTGGTGACCAAGTTTGAATCTCCCTATTGGCATTACTTTTTTGTGGCTTGGTTGATGTTTTGCTGTGCTTTGGCGCCCAATCTTGCCAAATCGCATTGTTTTTATCAAATTTTTCTCTGTAATCGGAGTTTTCTTTAAGAAGTTTAAGGTGAAGGTCATCCGTTCCACAAGCGCCATTAGGTAAATCTTTTCTTTCTTGCGCAGTGGCAAATAGCAATCCTGCAGCAAAACAACACACGAATATTAAATTTTTAATCATAGTAGGGTTTTTTTTGGTTTTTGGAAGAGGCGAGATAAATTCAATATTTAAAGCATTTATTAGTAAATTTATGAAATTAATTAACATAACGTACTTTAATCCGATTTTTTTACATTTTAACGGCATTTTTTTTACATTACATTCACTTATTGCCCATTTTGATTATCAATTTTATATAATTGTCCACTTTGAGTAAGATGTTATTAAACCGCATAATGCTCTAGGCAATAGGCTTTATGCCGATTTAGTGCAATTCAATTTATAGTGCTTTAAGAGTATTGTAAAAGCCTTGTATCAGTTTTGAAGATTTATTGTCAAGACACGAAGTTGCAAATCAATTGGAATAAATATTGAGGCCTTGTAAATTTTCAAATGAAAATGCTATAAATTTTGATAAATTCAACTTTTATCTCTCACAATGGGTTTTTATAAAAATCCTGCACTACTATTTTTTTAATCGTGCACACAAACACAATGCAACATAATGCATAGAAGGATACAGTATGCACGATTCTATATCCTTCTTGTGTGCCAAAAAATGAAAATCCTGCACTACTATTTTTTTAAAAGTAATGCAGGATTTAATTTTTTATAATATGGGAAACAAAAAAAACCCGAACTGTGGTGCAATTCGGGTTCATTAAAACGAAAAATGAAAGCTAATTATGTCACTTGTAGCGTGTCTGCCAGACTACCTGAACGCACTACTGGAGTTGTTGTGCCATAGCCCTTGCGCACTTCTAGCGTATAACTTCCGGGTGTTAAGGTGCTAGGAATACTAAAGACCAATTTTCCTTCGGTTCTACTTGCCACAATGTTTACTTTAGTAGCCGTATTGTTGGCTGCAATAAAATAAATGCCTTCAAGTGCATTGCTAGGGTTGAATTTTAATTCTTCACCAATTATTTGACCGATGCCACCACGGGTAAGTATGCTGTTCGTGGTTTGTGAGTTAATATCGCTAAATTCAATCAAAACAGGTGCTGCAAGAGGTTGCGTAATTTTTTCTGCTACAGCAAAACTCATTTTTTCGTTTAATAACACTCCCGCCGAAAGATTGGCTTTTTTGAAGTGTCGAGAGGGATCAAAACTATCAGTAGCATTTGAAAAAACGCCACCAATACCGGGTTTAATGTTTACCAAAGGTAGATTAACGTTGTTGCCTTCGGCAACCTCATCGGTTACTACCTCAAAAAATACTTTCAGTACCGCACGAACATCGGCTTCGGTGATGGTACTTCCACGACGAAGCATTTCTTTTGTAATGCTTTCTACATCGTGAACCTGATTGCTAACTACTCGTGCCGACTGGTCGTTGGGGTCGGGAGTAATAGGGTTGGGCTGTAAATAATACTTAATTGCCATACTATTTATTCTTTAAAAAGTTATTAATTATTTTATAACTTCAATCCGATATAAATAGTATATTGTTAACTAAAAATTAACGAATTATTCAATATAATTAACAAAATGATAAGAAAAGCTTGTATTAGCAATTGCTAAAACAATAGGGTTTCCGCTTTAATTTGAAAGGTTTTAATATGGATGATGTAGCTATCGGAAAATAACTTTTAGAGAATAATGTCTTTGATAAACCAACCTTATTCATTAGAGGAGGAAATTCGAGTTACATCAAACACAAAGATTTTGATGAAATTAAAGAGCATTTCCCAAACGCAGAAATAGCAACAGTTCCTAATGCTGGGTATTGGCTTCATGTTGCAAACCCGAAGCTGTTTTTTGAATTGGTGATGCAGTTTTTAAAGTAAAAAACAGCCAGATCCAGGAGGCAGCTGCAGGTTTAATTAAGTATTTACTTTTTCTAATAAGCCGAATACTGCACTTTGCTGGGTCTTGTGATTATTTGAATAGTGTTGTAGTAAAAACGAAAATGCAATATCTATTTCCAATAAACGACTGAGACATTTTTGGTCAAAATAAATTATCCTTTAGGCTTTATTATCAAAGCGTTTTTATACGTTTTTCTGATGAGAATTAAATTCCTTTCTGCTTCAATTCTTGTTTTAAAATTACCAGCCAAAACTTTGTAGGATGGTGTATTAAAAACAATTGTAGCATCGAAATTTTTAAAATCTTTTTTAAAAGATGTTAAAGTTTTTTTTGCAGTTTCATTATCTCCATTGAAAATTTGAATATTATACCTTTGGTCGTTTACAATAGAGGAATTTATTTTTCTTTTTTCGTTTAAAAGTTTTTCAAAGCGCAAATCTTGATTTAAGACTATTTTGCTGTCTTGGGCAATTATTTTTTGGCCTGAAAAAACAATTATTGTTAAAGATAAAAAGGTGCCTTTTGAAATTCTAAAAT
>CALPKO020000034.1 GCA_943324165.2 Bdellovibrio sp. ZAP7
CAAGCACTCAATTCTTACATTCTAAATAATAAGCAAACCATTTTAGATGTTTCCGCTTATCAAAAAGGAATTTACCTTCTGAAAATAGAGGGCAATAAAGGTTCCAAAGTTTATACGGTTGTTAAGGAATAACGAACGCTAAATCTAAAAAGTTGTCGAAATTTGTAAAGCATTCTTGAGATTGAGTGGAAACTGCATTATTTGCTAAGCATTTGGCGATATGCCAATTTACTGAAATGGAGTATTTTTGTTTCACGAGAACAGTTGATTTTGCTTATGGATTAATGCTTAATTTAAACTATGGTACTTTTTTTTGTAGAAATAATTGTACTTCATTCCTACAAAGATTTTTTAATCGTAAGCTTTACTTGATGCTTAGTAATGAAATTTCTAAACAGCTTCTCGCTCAAAAATCAATTCCAATCCATTATTGATCAGGTTTTCAATTGCTGGACGGTTTTCTTTAAGTTTTTCTAAATAAATTAGTACTTCTTGCATCAATTCATTTTCTTTATTTTGAGACAATATTTCAGCAATTTCCAAAGGTAAAAGCCAATCATTGGGATGATTAAGTTTGATTTCATGAAAGATATTAGATAACGATAGATTGGTATCTGTTCCTTCTCTAAAATTTCTTACGCTGTGGTACAACGCTTCTAAGTCTGAACGACTATCCGTTATTTTAGATTTTATGGTTTTGCTAGATGGAACGTGTGTAATCAAATCAAAACTATTTACATCGGCTGGCCCAGAAAAGGCGGAAACTACTTTTTTGCCAACTGCCATGTCATAGATTCCCCATTCTGGCTGAAACAAAATCGTTTCGCCATGGGTTACGGTGCAGTTTTTGAAACTGATAATGATGATTTCTCCCTGTAAATTGCGTGAGCCAGTAATAATTTCTCCTTCAACAATAATGTTTCCTTCAAATTCTAAAGTAACTTTTTCTGCTTCATATATTTTGTAGGCTTTCAAATCGCGTGGACTCATGTCCTCAATCGCAAGATTAATGCCTTTTAATTTTCCAATTGGACTCCCAAAACCACTGGCATGAGTAGCTGTTCCGTGACCAACCAATTCTTTTTCACGGTAAGAAAGTGCTGTTTTTCCTTGTGTTTGTATATAAATTGGTTTTCCTTCCGATTCGATAACGTTCGTAAAAACACCTGAAATTTGCAAACCAGTACTCATTTCAATTGTGCCCAAAGCATCTGATTGAATTAGTTTTTTTATGCCCGAAAGCCCACCAGTTCGTAGAGCCATTGTGTTGGCAAATTCCTCTAAAACTTCACTTAAATAGGCAAAATCTGGCGTAACGTAAAGTTGAGGTTGGGGTTTTGTGATGTCAAAACTCTTGGAGATTGCGTTGATGTTGTAGGGCAATTTTTCAACTTCATCCGTCATGCACCAAGCACTTTCGCCAATCGACGACAATAAACCTGCACCATAAATTTTCGGATTTTCTATTGTTCCAATCAAGCCATATTCTACAGTCCACCAATGCAGGTTTCTGATTTGTGCCATTTCAGACATTTCTCCCATGTCGTTTTGCAAGTCTTCTACTGCTTTTTCGGCCATGTCAATTTCATGTTGAGGTGTCTCTTCTGCTTCTTTTAAAATAGAAAGCAGTCGAATGGCCTCGTACATTTCGTAATCTTTGTGTGATGATATTGCTTTGCATCCAATTTCTCCAAAACGTCGCAAATATTCTGCATATTCAGGATTGGCAATGATTGGTGCGTGACCGGCTCCTTCATGAATAATATCTGGAGCAGGAGTGTACTCAATATGTTCTAATTGACGAATATCAGAGGCAATTACTAAAACATTATAAGCTTGAAATTCCATAAAAGCATTAGGTGGAATAAATCCATCTACTGCAACTGCGGCCCAACCGATTTCTTTTAAAATTCGGTTCATGCCATACATATTAGGAATTTTATCTATTTCTAATCCTGTTTTTTTGAGTCCTTCTAAATACGAATTATGGGCAACTTTCGATAAATAACTCACGTTTTTACGCATTACATAACGCCAAACTGCCTGATTGATGGGAGTGTAATCGCTATAATCTTGAGGTTTGATGAATTGCAATAAATGTTTTGGCAAACGGTCAATCAACGGATTAGTTTCAAAAGGGATTTCCATAATAATGTGTGCTAATTTGAGGTAAATTTAGTAATTCTTAAGGAAAGTAGCCTAAAAAATTAGAATTATATAAATTGAAAAAAAGGAATATTTATTTCAATTTGAAATAAACATTCCTTTTAAATCTATGAGATGTATTTATCTGTTAAAAATAATTGAGTGGTTAAACACCTATTTATAAAAACACTTTACGTTACAACAAATTCAAAATATAAGAAGGGAAAATTCCTAAAAGTATATTTAAAAGAATTGCGATAATAGCAACGGCATAAATTAAAAATGGTTTTCCTGTTCTGACTTCGTTTGGCTCTTTGGTATACATCGCTAAAATTAATTTGAAATAATAGCCAACGCTAATGATTGAATTTACAACAGCAACAATCACTAATGCCAAATAACCTGCTTGTATTGTTTGATTGAACAAAACCAATTTGGCAAAAAATCCAGCAAAAATTGGAATTCCAGCCATAGATAAAAGCGATGCGGTTAAAATTGCTGCCAACAAAGGATTTGTTTTTCCTAGTCCGTGAAAATTAGCAATGTCTTCGTTGTTTTGGTTTTTACAAACGTACAAAATTACACTAAATGCGGCTATTCCTGCCAAGGCGTATGCGGAAGTATAATAGAGCAAGCTGCCAGCTGCAACTGATATATTTAGCAAAGTCATTAACATAAATCCTGCATGCGATATTCCTGAAAAGGCTAACATTCGTTTCACATTAACTTGACGAAGTGCCATGATGTTACCAATTGTCATTGATAACATAGCAACAACAACTATAACTGTTTGCGATGTAGACGGCAGATTTCCTGTCATTGCAGACGCTAATTTAAAGAAAGTGGCCATTGCGGTGACTTTTGCCAAAGTACTCATTGTTGCCGTTGTGAGTGATGGAGAACCTTCGTAAACATCGGGTGCCCAAAAATGAAAAGGAACTGCTGCAATCTTGAATAGTAAACCGATGCTCAACAATATTGCACCAATGTAAAACCATTCTTCCACATCAGCCGACATGGCTGCTTCTTGAATCGTGCGCATATCGAAAGATCCAATTGCGCCATATATTAAACATATTCCAAATAATATAATTCCTGAAGCAAATGAGCCCATCAAAAAATATTTCATTCCAGCTTCGTTGCTTTTGAGATTCATTCGATTTGATGCTGCTAAAATGTACAACGAAATAGACAATATTTCAATGCCTAGAAAAAACATAGCTAAATTTCCGAACGATACCATCGCTAAACATCCCGCCAAAAGAAATACTTTTATGGCAATAAAATCGGAAAGTTTTGATTGGTGATTTTCATAAAAATTGTGTGCTAAGGCCACTAAGAAAATAGTCAAAACAATAAACAAACTCGAAAAAGCAGTTGAAAATTTATCTACAACAACCATGTTGTTATAATAACTTGCTTGCATTCCAAATTCTGAAATATTTAATCCTAAAATAGCGATAAGTCCAACAATTGTTATAGGAACAATGGCTTTTCTTAAATTAAAAATTTCAAATAAAAGGCAAAAAACGCCAAGTGCTGTTGTAGCTATTAATGTGTTCATTATTTAATTCAGTATTTTAGATTTGGGATTAAGAATAATTAAATACAATTATATCAAATCACAAAAGCTTTAGTTTTTAATATTGTTTTTTTCTTTTATTGTTTTTATTGCTGCTGAGAAAATCGCCACTAATTCATCAGCTTCTTTAATTATTTTGTTGAGCTCATTTGAATCACATTCAATTTCAAGACCCTGAATAAATTCTAACCAAAATAAACTTTCATCTGCTTCTTCATCAACAATCTTCAATTTATTCAAAAAATCAGCAGTTGATTTTCCTCTACAAACAGCTCTGTAATTTGCGGCTACAGAGGAAGATGATTTAAAAAGTTGAAATGAAACAACGTCGACAGCTTTATTTTTTTCTAATTTCGATAAAAATTTAAAAACGTCTAATGCAAATTTCTTTGTGCGATTTTTTAATTGTTCTTTCGTCATATTACAATTTAGTAAAATCCTAAATCCTAAATCTAAAATCCTAAATCTAAAATCCTAAATCTAAAATCCTAAATCTAAAATCCTAAATCTAAAATCCTAAATCTAAAATCCTAAATCCTAATTATTTTACTTTAATTTTATTCAAAATCAACTCTAAACTCGGCGTAATTAAATCGTTTATTGGTTTTGGATAAAATCCGAAAAAGAATAATACACCAACAATAATTACTAGAGTTATAGTTTCACTAATCGTTACATCTTTAAAAACTTTACTATTTGTTTCTCCCAACATTACATTCTGAAACATTTTTAACATATAATAAGCTCCTAAAATGATTGTTGTACCGCCTAAAATAGCAAACCAAACATTGATTTGAGACAAACTGTATAAAACGGTGAATTCTCCAACAAAGTTAAAAGTAGAAGGCAATGCTACAGAAGCTAATACCAAAATTAGAAACAGTGAAGTGAATTTTGGGGATTGAATTCGAATGCCTCCCATTTCAGAAATGATTCTGGTTTCGTATCTTCGGTAAATGATTTCTGCAATAAAAAATAGGCCAACAACTACAAATCCGTGCGCTATCATTTGCAGAACAGCGCCTCTCAAACCATCTAAATTAAGCGTGTAAATACCAGCAGCAATTAAACCAACATGCGCTAGCGAAGAGTAGGCCAATAATTTTTTCAAATCTTTTTGGCGAATTGCTACGATCGAACCATAAATTACTCCTGCAATTCCGAATCCGATTAATATATAAATAAAGTATTTTGCCGCAAAAGGAGCGATTGGTAATTGCCAACGAATTACGCTATATAATCCCATTTTAAGCATGATTCCAGACAACAACATCGTGCCAACAGTTGGCGCTTTTTGGTACACATTTGCTTGCCATGTGTGAAAAGGTATAATTGGAATTTTAATGGCGTAAGCCAAAAAGAAAGCAAAAAATATCCAAATTTGTTCGTTGTAAGATAAATCGACGTTGTATAAGCTTTCTAAGGATAAACTTCCAGCTTTCTGGTATAAATATACAAAAGCCACCAACATAAATAATGAGCCTGCAAAAGTGTAAATAAAGAATTTTACTACTGCTTTTTTGCGTTCTTCAGCATCACCATTACCCCAAATTAAAGCTATGAAATATATAGGGATCAATGATAATTCCCAAAAAATATAGTATAAAAGTCCATCAGATGCTAAAAATGTGCCTACCATTGCAAACGACATAAAAAGAATCAAACTGTAGATTGACTTTGCATTTTTAAAATCATTTCCAAAGGAAGAATAGATAATCAAAGAAGTTAAAGAGGTGGTTAGCAAAACCATTGCTAATGATAAACCATCCACTTTTAATGCAAAATTAATATTGGGTTGAGTTATCCAAACGTTGAAAAAATCTAAATTTTCTCCGATACTAAAAAGGTTCAGGAAATAAAGTGAAAATCCAAATGAACCGACAGAAAAAAGCAAAGCGACTTTTGAAGCTAATTTATCTCCAGAAAAATAAGTTGCTAATGAACCAACTAAAAGTAAAATTAATAAGTACGATATATCCATTTTAAGAAAATTATTGAGCTAAAAATAAATAGGAAACAATTGCGGTCAAGCCCAAAACAAAGGCAAATAGGTAAAATCCAATACTTCCATTTTGTAATTTTTTACCTTGAAAACCTAGTGCGTTGGTTATTGTTCCTAAACCAAAAACCAAATTAGATAATGAGGTTTCAAGATGATCTCTAAAAAATCTAGAAAGCACGTTTATTGGATTTACAAATATTGCGTTGTAGGCTTCGTCAACATAGTATTTATTATACAAAACTTTCGAGAATCCTGTTATTGCTGAATCTTCACTTGGGATACTATTTTGTTTGATGTATTTTATGTAGGCAATCACGATGCCTAAAATAGCACCGATTGTTGCTACTCCCATTAGGGTATATTCTACAGTGCCAAAAGTATGTGCTTCGTGTTCAACTTTGCGGAAAAGCGGCGATAAATAATGTTGCAGCCAGTTGTTTCCAGGTAAATTGATTAAACCGCCAATTGTTGCTAAAACTCCTAAAACAATTAATGGAATAGTGATTAAACTTGGACTTTCATGTAAATGATGTTTTTGTTCTGCTGTTCCTCGGAATTCTTTAAAGAACGTCAAGTACATTAATCGGAACATATAAAAAGCAGTCATAATTGAGGCAATCGAGCCAATGAGCCATAGGGCAATATTGTGTTCAAAAGCAACCATTAAGATTTCATCTTTTGACCAAAATCCTGCAAAAGGAAAAATGCCAGCTATTGCTAAACTTGAAAGCAACATGGTCATAAATGTAATTGGCATTACTTTCTTTAAACCTCCCATTTTTCGCATGTCTTGTTCACCATGCAAAGCATGAATAACAGAGCCTGAGCCCAAGAACAGACAAGCTTTGAAAAAAGCGTGTGTAATTACATGGAAAACGGCTACTTCATAAGCGCCTAGTCCCAATGCTAAAAACATTAATCCTAGTTGAGAAACGGTCGAGTAGGCGAGTACCTTCTTAATATCGTTCTGCACTAATCCTATTGTTGCAGCAACTAAAGCCGTGATTGCTCCTATAATGGCTATGATATTTTGAATAAAAGGAGTTAAATCAAATATAAAGTTTAACCTTGTGATCATAAAAATTCCAGCGGTTACCATTGTTGCAGCGTGAATAAGTGCTGAAACAGGCGTTGGTCCAGCCATCGCATCAGGCAACCAAGTATATAATGGAATTTGTGCCGATTTTCCACAGGCACCGATAAATAAGCAAAGTGCAGCAATTGAAATCCAGTACAAATCTAAATTAGTAGCGCTTGAAATTGCAGTTTTTAAAGTGGTATAATCTAAAGTGGCAAATAAATTTCCTAAAATAAAAATGCCAATCAGCAATCCTAAATCACCAATTCTGTTCATAATGAAGGCTTTTTTTGCTGCATCGTTGTATTCTTGGTTTTTATACCAAAATCCGATTAACAAATAAGAGCATAATCCAACGCCTTCCCAACCAATAAACATAACTAATAAATTACTTCCCATTACCAACGTTATCATAAAGAAAACGAAAAGATTCAGATAGGCAAAAAATTTGTGCATGTTATCATCTTCGTGCATATAACTTATAGAATAAAGATGAATTAACGATCCGATTCCAGTTACAAAAAGCAGCCACAGTAGAGAAAGCTGGTCTAGCAAAAACCCAAAATCAACTTTAAAGTTACTTATTTGAATCCAATCAAACAAAAATATGGCGATGGGTTGACCGCTTTGATTGATTTGTAGAAAAAATAAAATTGTAATCGCGAAAGAAACTACTACTGAAAGTGTTCCAATAATTCCAGCAACATTTTTCCCGAGTGTTTTTCCAAAGAAAATATTAATTAAAAATCCTATAAAAGGAGCTAATAACAAGACTAAAGCTAAATTCGTATCCATTGAAAATTATCCTTTTAAGTTTTTTAAATTCGCAACATCAATAGAACCTAAATTTCTAAACACCGAAACCAAAATGGCTAAACCAACGGCAACTTCTGCTGCAGCTACTGCCATCGAAAAGAAAACAAAAACTTGGCCTTGCGCATCTTGATGATAGGTTGAAAATGCCACAAAAAGCAAATTTACAGCGTTTAACATGATTTCTATCGACATAAAAACGATAATTGCATTGCGACGATAGAGCACTCCAAAAACGCCAATACAAAAAAGTATCACCGCTAAAAAAATATAATTGTCTATGCCTACTTGGCTTAAAATACTATTCATATTATTTTTCTAATTTTTCTTTTTTAGACAATAAAACGGTGCCAATCATGGCGACTAGCAATAAAATTGAAACGAATTCAAACGGAATCATATAGCCACTCTCGCCATCTAACATTACTTTTCCTAACGCTTTTATAGATTGATAATCTTCTCCAGTAGAATCGCTGATGTCGGAAACGGGTTTTGAGTTGAAGAAAATAGTAACTAAAATGGCGCATAAACTACAAAAAACTGTAATTGCACCGATTCTTGTTATTCTTGGTTTGTGGACTTCATCCTCTTTGTTTAAATTCATTAGCATTATCGTAAATAAAAACAAAATCATAATGGCGCCAGAATAAACAATAATGTGAACGATAGCCAAAAATTGCGCGTTCAACAGCAAATAATGCCCCGCAATTGAAAAGAAACAAATTACCAAATAGATTGCACTGTGAATAGGATTTCGGCTGTAAATCGTTAAAAATGCAGTTGCTAAAGTAATTGCAGCTAAAAAATAAAATAAAATTAAAACTGTCGACATTTTAGTTAGCGTTTAATAATTGAGTATTCTTCATTGCCATATCCAAAGGCATAACCAATTTATCTTTTCCAAAAATAAAATCTTCTCTTTCATAACTCGAAGGCACTAATACTTTTGAAGTTGTTAAATAAATGGCGTCTTTCGGACAAGCCTCTTCGCAAAGTCCGCAAAAAATGCAACGCAACATGTTGATTTCATAAATCGATGCATATTTTTCTTCTCTGTACAAGTGTTTTTCGTCAGCTTTTCTTTCAGAAGCAGTCATTGTTATGGCTTCAGCTGGACATGATAATGCACATAATCCACAAGCTGTGCAATTTTCTCTGCCTTGTTCGTCGCGTTTTAGCATGTGTTGACCTCTGTACACAGGGCTCATTTTTCTAACTTGCTCAGGATACTGAATCGTCACTTTGCGCGTAAACAAGTGTTTTATGGTAATCCACAAACCTTTGAAAATTGTCACCAAATACAAGCGTTCTAAAAAAGTCATTTCCTTATTGGAAACCATCTTTTTGCGTCCTGATAAGGATATTGTTTCTATTGAAGTCATTTTTTATTTCTTATTTTTTTTCGAAGCTATTCCTGCTATCTGCTATATCTTTTCCTGCTTAAAGGAAGCAG
>CALPKO020000035.1 GCA_943324165.2 Bdellovibrio sp. ZAP7
AGATTGCAAACCATTGCCTGTTACATCACCAAAATTATGTGCCAAGATAATGTAGTCTATCGTTTCTTTATCAATTCCAGCATGAACAATAGCTTTTTCAGCTGCTAAAAAAGCAATGTCAGACGCGACCATTTCTGGAAGTACATACCTTCTTTCTTCGATTCCTGTAATATTTTTAAATTTTCCAATTACGACATCATTAGCAGAAGCAAAAGGCGTCCCGTCTTCATTCAAAAAAACGTGATTTTTAAAATCTGTATTAGCTACTTTTATTTCAGGAATGTAGCTTCCAATTCCCGCTATTTTTATATTCATTTCCAGAAATAAATTATTTGGCTAATTTAAAGATAATAAAATTAATAAATATACTATGCGCGCATATAATTATGAAATTATTAATTAATAGGATTAATTATCATCAAAATAAAGTTTATTAGCCGCAAAACTAAAGTTATAATAGATAACGAACTAAAATTAAAAAACATTTTATAAAAAACGTTGCCAACATTTCAACATAAAAACTATTTTGTTTATTAAATGCAGCAATAATGAAAATTCAAAAATAAGACCTAATCTTTCGACAAAGTCATTTTTAAATCCTCAAAATCGAGTAATAATTGTTCGCCTGTACTGAGGTTTTTTAAGGAATATTTTTGATGACTCATTTCAGTTTCACCGGCAATAACAGCAAAGGAGATATTACGCTTATCTGCATGCTGAAATTGTTTAGCCACTTTTGCATTATCCGGATATAACTCTACTTTTACGCCAACATTTCTCAATGCTTTTATTGCTTTCATCGCATAAAAAGCTTCCTTTTCACCATAATTGATAAAAATCGCTTTTGAAGTTGACGCTAGAGTTGTTGGAAACAAATTCAATTCGTCTAAAACCAAATAAATGCGGTCTAAACCAAATGAAATCCCAACACCGCTCATGTCCTTCAAGCCAAAAATACTTGTCAAATCATCGTATCGCCCACCTCCGCCAATTGAACCCATTGCAACCGATTTTGGAGCAGCTACTTCAAATATAGCACCCGTGTAATAGTTCAAACCTCTTGCTAAAGTAACATCCAAATCTAAAATGGCTTGCGACAAACCCAAATTCAATACATTATCGCAAATGAATTTAAGTTCTTCTACTCCGTTTGTTCCTTGTTTAGAATCAACTAATAGCAAAGAAAGTTGTTCTATTTTCTCTGTTATGGTTCCATGAAAAGCAAATAATGGTTTTAATTTTTCAATTGCAGTTGGCGAAATTCCCTTTTCTAACATTTCTGTTTTGACACCTTCTTCACCAATTTTATCGAGTTTGTCTAAAGCCACCGTAAAATCAATTAATTTATCAGAAGCACCTATGACTTCTGCAATTCCAGAAAGTACTTTGCGGTTATTGATTTTAATGGTTACGCCACTCAAACCTAATTCTGAAAAAACGGAATCGTACAATTGTATTAACTCTACTTCTTGCCACAAAGATTTAGAACCCACAACATCTGCATCACACTGATAAAACTCTCTGTAACGGCCTTTTTGCGGACGATCTGCACGCCAAACCGGTTGAATTTGATAACGCTTGAATGGAAATTCAATTTCATTCTGGTGCTGCACAACATAACGAGCAAAAGGAACAGTTAAGTCGTAACGCAAAGCTTTTTCCGAGATTTTTGGAGTTAATTGCTTTGCATTTGTTGTTTCATTTAAATCAATATTGTTTAAAAAATCTCCTGAATTCAATATTTTAAAAATCAATCGATCACCTTCTTCGCCATACTTTCCCATTAAAGTTTCAGCATTTTCAAAGCTTGGTGTTTCGATAGGTTGAAAGCCAAATTTTTCGAAATTTGATTTAATGATAGCTATAATAAATTGTCTTTTCGCTACTTCAATTGGCGATAAATCTCTTGTTCCTTTTGGTATGCTTGGTTTTTGTGCCATTTTAATTTTTTATGAAATGGGAATCTCTTCTCTTTATTAATTTACAAATATCTTATTTTTAAAATTATTAGTTTGGTAAAATCCAAAAAAATAAAAATCTAATCTATGAAATTCAAATTGACTTTTCAAATTATCAATAAAACACATTTTTTAATTGATTCTTGGTATTAAAAATGTTCATTGCTATTTTTTGCACTTAAATAGCACTCGATTTTCTTGTAAAGTAATAGAAAAAATAGTTTTTTACAAAGATTTTCATTGTCAACTCCTAACTTGTAACTTTCAACTTGTTATCTTTGCACCTAATTTTCAATGCTAAAAGCAACCCAACAGATGATACACCTTCACGATAAAACTTTTGAACCCTTTATTTCTTCAAAAGAAATAAAATTTGCTATAAAAAATATGGCAAAACAAATGGACGACGATTTTTTTGATGAAACTCCCGTTTTTATTGGTGTTTTGAATGGCGCTTTTATGATAATGAGTGATTTGATGAAAAATTACCGTGGCATGTGTGAAGTTAGTTTTGTAAAAATGGCCTCTTATGCAGGAACAAGTACAACGAATGAAGTGAAAGAATTGATAGGTTTGAATCAAGATTTGGAAGGAAGAACTGTTGTTGTGGTTGAAGATATTGTTGATACAGGAAATACCATTGAAACTTTGAAAGCGATTTTTAAAGATAAAAAAGTAAAACATTTCAAAATTGCAACTTTATTTTTTAAGCCAGAAGCTTATAAAAAAGACATTAAAATCGATTATATTGGCATTAGAATTCCAGACAAATTTATTGTGGGATACGGTTTAGACTATGATGGTTTGGGTCGGAATTTAGAAGATGTTTATCAATTAGCAGAATAGCCCCCAATCCAAAAAATGGGAGTTAAATATAAAATTTATTCAATACAAATTTTTTAAAAATGATTAATATTGTTTTATTCGGAAAACCCGGTGCAGGAAAAGGAACACAGGCAGAATTTTTAAAAACAAAATACAATTTAGTGCATCTTTCAACTGGTGATATTTTTAGATTTAATATTAAAAACGACACCGATTTAGGAAAATTAGCCAAAACTTTTATGGACAAAGGCGATTTGGTGCCAGATGAAGTCACCATAAAAATGTTGAATGCCGAAGTCGATAAAAACCCAAATGCTGCTGGTTTTTTATTCGATGGTTTCCCAAGAACGTTGGCTCAAGCCGATGCTTTAGATGCTTTTTTAGCTACAAAAAAAGAAGTGATTACAGCAACAATTGCACTTGAAGCAGAAGATGAAATTTTAGTGCAACGTTTACTCGAAAGAGGAAAAACTAGTGGCCGTGTTGACGATCAAAATGAAGAAAAAATCAGAAACCGTTACCAAGAATACAACGAGAAAACAGCTCCTTTGATGGATTATTACAACCACCAAAATAAATTTTACGCGGTGAATGGAATTGGTTCAATTGAAGAAATCACGATTAGATTAAGTGCAGTAATTGATGGATTGTAGTTTAGAAGTTTAAAGTTTATGAGTTTAGTAAATTCTAAACACATAACCTCATAACCTTTATAACCTTTAAATAAAATGGAAATACTAATAATACTTTTTTTAATTCTACTGAACGGTGTGTTTTCGATGTCGGAAATCGCATTGATTTCGGCAAGAAAAAACAGGTTAGAAAATGCTGCAAAAAAAGGCAATCCCAGTGCGCAAGCCGCTTTAGATTTAGCCAACTCTCCCAATAAATTTCTTTCAACAGTTCAAATCGGAATCACCTTAATTGGTATTTTGACCGGTATTTTCAGCGGTGATAAAATCACAAGTGATGTAAAATTATTCATTCAAACTTTTGAAACTTTAAAACCTTACGCGGATTCTATTTCGGTTGGAATTGTTGTGGTCGTTTTAACTTTTTTCTCATTGGTTTTAGGAGAACTTTTACCCAAAAGAATTGGTCTAAATCATCCCGAAGCCATCGCAAAAGCCGTTGCTTTACCCATGAAAATGGTTTCGATAGTTACCGCTCCATTCATCTGGTTATTGACGATTTCTACCGAATTTTTATTAAAAATATTAATGATAAAACCTTCTGCTGACGGTAAAGTGACCGAAGAAGAAATAAAGGCCATCATCAAAGAAGGGACTGAAGGAGGCGAAGTACAAGAGATTGAACAAGATATTGTTGAACGTGTTTTTCACATTGGCGATCGAAAAGTCAATTCGCTCATGACGCACAGACAATCAATTGTTTTTTTGCCTTTGAATGCTAATAAAAATCAAGTACGCGATTTGATGTTGAAAGAATTACATTCTATTTATCCCGTTTATGGCGAAAACTATGATGATATTGTGGGCGTTGTGAATTTAAAAAATATTTTTGCGCATTTTGAAAACGAAAACTTTAACTTGCAACAAATCCTATCTGAAGCACCTTTTATAATTGAACAAACGACCGCATATAAGGCCCTTGAAAATTTCAAAAAAAGTGGTATTCATTACGCTTTCGTTTCTGATGAATATGGAGTTTTTCAGGGAATAATTACACTTAATGATATTTTAGAAGCATTGGTTGGCGACGCATCCGATTTTTATAAAGATGATTTCAAATTGATTGAACGTGAAGATGGCTCGTGGTTGGTAGACGGACATTATTCGTTACATGATTTTATGACTTTCTTTGAACTAGACGAATTGATAAACGATTACGAAGTGAATACGGTTAGCGGTTTAATCATGACAGAATTGTCTCGTATTCCGAAAGAAGGAGAAAAACTAATTTGGCAGAAATTTGAATTAGAAGTAATTGACATGGATGGCGTGAAGATTGATAAAGTGATTGTTAAGGTTGCCCCCTAACCCCCTAAGGGGAAATATAAATAAATTGATGATAGAATAAATTATCTTATTAATTCTAAAATCTGAATTCTAAATGCTAAAATTAAAATGACAGAAGGAAATTTTGTTGATTATGTAAAAATATATGTTTCGTCTGGAAAAGGTGGAAAAGGCTCAACCCATTTGCACCGCGAGAAATTTATCGAAAAAGGCGGTCCAGATGGCGGTGACGGTGGTCGCGGTGGTCATGTTTACTTGGTGGGCAACAAAAGTTTGTGGACTTTGTTTCACCTCAAATTTGCACGACACGTCAAAGCCGGACATGGTGGCGACGGAGGTGGCGATCGAAGCACAGGAGCAGATGGCGATGACAAATTTATCGAAGTCCCCTTGGGAACGGTGGTGCGAGACAAAGAAACCAACGAAATTTTATATGAAATTACAGAAGATGGTGAAAAAAGAATATTAGCACTTGGCGGAAAAGGTGGATTGGGCAATTGGCATTTTAGAAGTGCTACCAACCAAACGCCACGTTATTCTCAACCAGGATTGCCGTCACAAGAAGTCGATGTTATTTTAGAACTTAAAGTACTAGCCGATGTTGGATTGGTTGGATTTCCAAATGCTGGAAAATCTACTTTATTGTCTGTTTTGACCTCAGCTAAACCAAAAATTGCAGATTATCCGTTTACGACGCTCAAGCCCAATTTAGGAATTGTGGCCTACCGAGATTTTCAATCTTTTGTAATTGCTGATATACCAGGAATTATTGAAGGTGCAGCAGAAGGAAAAGGTTTGGGACACTATTTTTTGCGACATATTGAACGAAATTCCACTTTGCTTTTTTTAGTTCCTGTGGATACGCCAGATATCAAAGCAGAATACGACATTTTGGTGAATGAATTGACCAAATACAATCCAGAAATGCTTGACAAAGAGCGCATGTTGGTGATTTCTAAATGTGATATGTTAGACGATGAACTAAAAGCGGAATTAAAAATTCAATTGGACAAAGATTTTAAAAACATTCCTTACATGCTGATTTCGTCGGTTGCCCAACAAGGCTTGACCGAATTGAAAGATAAATTGTGGAGCATGTTAAATGAAAACTAGTTTTTTTTGAAATACAATTTTAAAATTTAAATGATAATGGTATAGTGCTGTTATCATTTTTTTATACCTCATTACAAAGGCTGAAAAAATTAGCCGTTGCTATCCGTTTTTGGTTGCTTTGGTCTAATCAACGTCCGACTTTATTTTCCCCAACTATATAAAAAAACTTACTTATCCTTCAAAAACACTTTTATCTCTGCGACGCTTTTAGTTTAAAAAAAACGAATAAACGTATTTAGAAACCGAACTCGTTTTGGCAGAGTATTTAAAGGCAAGCATCTCACCCAATTTTATTGAGCATCTAGAGGTAAATCACGCTGTCCAATTTCATGCATAGTCCATTGACTTTTATTGACCTGCAAAAGTATGGCCATGTCTTCTTGTTTCATTCCTAAAATTGCGCTTATTTTTTTATTTTTTTCCATCTTTGCAATGCAATTTTTGGATGTGATTATTTTCTACAAACGATTTATTTATCACAATTATTGTGATTATTATTTCAAAACGATAATTTTATCACAACTTTTGTGATTTTTTCTTTAAAATAAAAAGTAAATCACAGTTTAGGAAAGAAGTCACTAATAACCTAAGTGAAGTATTTAAAATCAATATTTTCATTCAATTTGAATGGTTACGTTAATTTTTATCATAAAACAATAGTTAGATGTTACCAAAAAGTAAAAAATAATTGATAAAGGATTGAAATTAAACCTAAATTACTAATTTTGAATACTATTTAAATTTATGAACAAATCGCGATACAATTTAAACACTTTTACGCTTTCTGAATTGAAAAGTCAGATTGCCATAAAATTGTGCTTTCCAATTGATTGCAAATCAGATTGCGAAAAGTTCAGTGAAATACTTTTGAACGAAGGTTATGGAAGTGTTTCGACTACTACACTATATCGCTTGTTTTTGAATTATGATGGTGTTGTTCCGTATGAGCATACTTTGAATGTGCTGGTGAAATATATTGGTTATTCCTGTTGGAATTCTTTCATTGAAGCTGTAAATAGTGCCAATGAATTTGATTATAAAATCATAAATAAGAAACAAAATAGTGCCAATGGATTAATTTATCAATGTATAGTCCATGAGGCGGACGCTCCTCTGTTTGCTTATTTTGAAAGCCTTCAAAACAGAGATAGAAAATACAAATCAATGGTGTCGTTAGAAGTTTATGACTGTTTACGACAGATGAAAAATCCAGAAGTGTTTTTTTCTACATTCAAGGGCGATCGATTTGTCAAAGAATTTGTTTTGGAATTTGCTTTTGACCCTGCTTATAGGATTAAAAACTACAAGCAAGCGTTTGAATTGCAACTGATTGAATTTAGCAAAGTAAATTCGACTGCTTCTTTGCAAGATTTTGTTTTTTATCATGCCGTTTTATTCCGATATTACTATCTAAAATCCAATTGGAACAAAGCTTTAGCCATTGGCGCTAAAATCTATTCCGCTATCGCAGCAGATTCGACGGCTTTAGAAAACATTTTTATTTTTCCTAAAATGCGTTTTAAAGCTTATAAGATATGGTACATGGTATTAATTGGAGCAGGTAATCATGAACTAGAAGATTATATTTTAGAACTGTTTGACTATGCTAAAATTATCTATCCATCTATTGATACTTATGAAAGGCGAGTTGTTTTTCATTGCATTGCCGAAGTTTTTTGCCATTCGGAAGTGGATGGTAAATACCATCTTCTCCTAAAAGAGCTATTTAAAAACGAATTTGATTCCTTCCCTTCCAACTTATTCGAGAAATCCATCAAAAAAGCCCTTCCTTATTTTGAAACCAATGGCTTACTGCACTACCGACCTTTAGAGAAAAGTTGAACTAAGTTGCACTTTTTTAAAATTAAATATTGTTATTCTTTTGTTGATTAAACAAATTCACGATGAGAAAAACACTTATTTTCGTTTTTATTGTATTTTCAACTTTTGTTTTTGCACAAGTGCCTGGTGCTGTTTCTACTAATGGATTAATTGCTTATTGGCCTTTTAATGGCAATGCTAATGATGTCAGTGGCAATGCTAAAAATGGAACAGTAACAGGAGCGACACTAACTAACGACAGATTTGGAAGTGCCAATAGTGCCTACAATTTTAGTGGTGCCGCACAATTTATTACATGTCCGAGCATTAGCGAGCTTAACGGATCAAGCAGTGCAAGCTTTTCACTTTGGGTAAAAATAAATGGAAATAATTCTTGGTTAAATAATAGTTTAGGTTCTGCTCAATATTTATTAAGTCGAGATGGAGATCAATCTTCAACTAATATTGGGATTAATTACGGTCCTGTAAATAAATTATTTGGAGGTCGAATAGGATCAAATGGATCGGGAATTGGAGCAGGTTCTACTAATACCTATCCTGTGCCTCAATCAACATGGCATCATATTGTTTTTACTATTGGAGGTGGATTTGTGAAGCTGTATGTAAATGGCGTTTTCAATACAAGTAAGGTATTTAATGGTGTTATGCCGAGTTCATCGAGCAACTTGTTTTTTGGAAAACTACCGGTTGGAGGTTATGAATATTATTTGAATGGTTTCTTAGATGACATTGGAATCTGGAATAGGGTCTTAACAGCTACAGAAATAACTAATTTATATAATAATACATCAGTTTCAATCGCTAATCCGCCAGTGGCAGCATCAACCCAAACTTTTTGCGGTTCGGCAACGGTGGCGGACTTAGCAGCTACAGGTACTAATTTAAAATGGTATGATGCGGCAATAGGTGGCGTAGCACTAGCAAGTAGCACCATTTTGATTACCGGAACTTATTATGTTTCTCAAACAATAGGAACAAACGAAAGCACCAGAACGGCTGTGGCAGTAACCATAATCCCAACAACGGCGACAACAGCAGCGGCTTCACAAACTTTTTGTGCAAGTCCC
>CALPKO020000036.1 GCA_943324165.2 Bdellovibrio sp. ZAP7
ATAGAGTATTCTTGTTTAAGGGCGTAAACCTATTTATTATTTTTTAAAAAAGCAATTTTTTTCGAAACAAAAACTTAAAAATATATAAAATATAATGTTAGTTTTCTAATTTTCATAGAAATAACTTCAATCAATTAATGTTTTTTCTTTGAGCTTTCCACCATCTTTCTGGTATTTCCTGATTGCAAGCAGCCAAATAATCTTCATGTGAACATGGAAATAACGTATTTCTTTCTAGTTTATTATCTTTATTTGAAAAAAATTGTATTTCTATCCACCATCTTTCTGTTTTATCACTTTTATAAAATACCAATTCTTCTTCCTCAGAAGTAACAATATACTTTACATAGTTGTCTTTGCTTCCAAAAGGAAATTCATTTGCTCGATATTGAATACCTTCAATGAAATACCAAACTATTTCTGCAATCAAAACAGATTCTTGTGTTGAGGAATTATGATTAAATATCCCAAATAATGATACTTTATCACTTAAACCAGCATACCTCGATAAAGAACATATTTCTTTACCGTTAAAACCATTGGGGGCAAACTTAACAAAATTACCTGAATCACAAGACTTGACAGATGTTAAATCTAAAGAAATTATATCTGCATCTCGAAATATTGGTTCCGAAATTGTAATGTTGCTGGATAAATCTCCTAAACGATAGATTTCGAAAAACAATTTTTCAATCAAATCTGCTTCTTCTTGTGAATTAAAATAGGTCTGATAGCCCAAATTACTATAATTAAATAAATTATTCGGCTCATCAACCACGATTTTAGAAAGATAACAATTTGAATTTATCTCTTCATCGTGCTTTCCAAAATCAAATTTGTTATCTATCGCAACTAAATTGACCATCTGTTCTAAATTATCAAAAGCGCGGTACATAGGATAGGTCAAATCTTGAGATCCTCCAATAATAATTGGAATTATTTTTTTCTTCAATAAACTTTCAACGACTTTTTCAAGAGCAAAATAAGTGTCTTTTAAATCATTTCCGGCTAAAATATCGCCTAAATCAGCAATAGATGAATGCCAGTTTCCCGGATATAAACTATAAAAATCTTTTCGTATTGGATTTAAATCAACTTGCGCATTTGCCAACAAATCGCCTCTGTTTTCAAGAACACCAATAATTGCGATTTGAATTTTTTCTAAATCTGGAAATTCTTTTTCAGTATGAAAAACAACTTTTCTGCCCAGATGTTGAGATGAGAGGTTTTGAAGATGAGCTTGAATTTCTGAATTTACAGGTGATAAAAAATCGAATTCCATTTTTTATTTCTTTTTTGCAACTGGTTTCTTAGTAGCTGTCTTTTTTGTTCCAGCGGCTACTTTTTTTGCTGGAGCTTTCTTTGCAGGTGTTTTTTTAGCAATCATCTCTTGCACTTCGGCTAAAGTTAATTTTGAGGCATCAATATCTTTGCTAAGCTCAATTTTAATTTTTCCTTTGGTAATTTCACTTCTTCCCCAACGGGCTTTTTGAACCAAAATACCTTCTTCTTCCCAATTATGAATTACTTTGTCTATATTTTTTTGTAGTTTATCTTCAATCAAATCTTCTACATCTTGTTGGGACAGGTTCTCAAAATTGTATTTTTTAGACACATTTATAAAAATATTGTTCCATTTGATAAACGGACCGAATCGACCTGTTCCTTTCTGAACCCCTTCTCCTTTATATATTGCTATTGGCGCATCTGCAAGTGCTTTTTCGTCAATCAATTCTTGCGCTCGAACCAAATCTACATTCAAAGGCTCCTCCCCTTTCGGTAAAGAAACAAATGCAGCCCCATGACGAATATATGGTCCGTAGCGCCCGTTTGAAACCTCAACTTCTTCTCCTTGATATTCGCCTAATTTTTTAGGCAGTAAAAACAAGTTTAGAACTTCTTCTAGAGTTATATTTCCAATATTTTGCTCGGCTAAAAGACTTGCAAATTTTTTGTCTTCATCATCTGGCGCACCAATTTGTGCCATCGGACCAAACTTTCCTAAACGAACTGATACTGGTCTTCCAGATTCAGGATGATTTCCCAAGATCCTTTCACCACTTTCCCTTTCAGCATTATCTTCTACATTCTTTACCGTTGGATGAAATTGATCATAAAATTCCTGCATCATCTTTGTCCAATCGATATTACCTTCGGCAATTTCGTCAAAATCTTGTTCAACTTTAGCTGTAAAATTATAATCTAAAATGTTATTGAAATTTTTTACTAAAAAATCAGTCACAATATTTCCAATGTCTGTCGGAACTAATTTCCCTTTGTTAGAACCCGTCTTTTCGGTTAATATTTTATTTGAAACTTTATTTGACTCTAATTTAATCTGAGTATATTTTCTTTCAACACCATCTAAAGCACCTTTTTCGACATAACTCCTATTGATGATGGTAGAAATGGTTGGCGCATAGGTTGAAGGCCGACCGATTCCTAATTCCTCCAATTTTTTAACCAAAGCAGCTTCTGTGTATCTTGCTGGCGGCTGAGAGAATCGTTCGGTGGCGGTAATATAATTATTAATCAATTTTTCATTGATTTTCATGGCTGGTAACATTCCTTCTTGTTCATCTTCGTCATCATCATTACCTTCTAAATAAACTTTTAGGAAACCTTCAAATTTGATTACTTCTCCAGAAGCGGTAAAAACATCTTGGTGATTATTGGCGACAATTTTAACGTTAGTACGTTCCAATTCTGCATCGCTCATTTGAGAGGCCAACGTTCTTTTCCAAATTAAATCATATAAACGTGCTTGATCTCGGTCAATATTTACGGTGTGTCTCGACATGTCTGTTGGACGAATCGCCTCATGTGCTTCTTGCGCTCCTTTACTCTTATTTACGAAGGTGCGAGGTTTTGAATATTCTTTTCCATAAGAATGAATAATTTCTGCTTGCGCAGCATCCATTGCATCTTTAGAAAGGTTGACACTGTCGGTTCTCATGTAGGTAATCAATCCCGCTTCATACAAACGTTGCGCCAATTGCATCGTAATTCCAACCGGAAAATACAATTTTCGTGCAGCTTCTTGCTGCAGAGTAGACGTTGTAAATGGTCCCGCAGGAAATTTTTTGGTAGGTTTAGTCTCTAAATCTGAAACTTTATAGGTTGAACCAATGTTTTTAGTTAAAAAATCTTCGGCTTCTTTTTTGGTGTTAAAATTCTTTGGTAATTTGGCTTTAAAAGCCCTTCCTGCCTCATTAACGAATTCTGCTACAACAGAATAAGTTCCAGAAGAATTAAAATTTTGAATATCTCTTTCTCTTTCTACAATCAAACGCACAGAAACCGATTGTACGCGACCAGCAGAAAGTCCACCTTTTATTTTTCGCCACAAAACCGGGGACAGCTCATAACCAACAAGTCTGTCTAAAACGCGACGGGCTTGTTGGGCATTTACCAAATTGTAATCAATTTCTCTCGGATTGTCGATTGCTTTTAGAATGGCATTTTTAGTAATTTCGTGAAAAACGATTCGTTTTGTTTTACTTTTAACAAGGTTCAATTCTTCCGACAAATGCCAAGAAATCGCTTCTCCTTCGCGGTCCTCATCGGAAGCTAGCCAAACCATATCGGCTTTTTTTGCTAGTCCCCTTAATTTAGTGACCAATGCTTTTTTATCGGCAGAAACTTCGTATTTAGGCTTGAAACCGTTCATTACATCAACACCAATTTCTTTAGAAGGCAAATCTGCAATATGCCCATAGCTAGATTCTACTTGAAAATCTGCACCAAGAAATTTCTCAATTGTTTTTGCTTTTGCAGGTGACTCAACGATAACTAAATTCTTTGCCATTTGTAATTTTTTCTGTGGCAAAAGTAGGAGATTTTTTTTAAAAACAGGTTTTTGGTGAAATATTTGAGCGTTTTATTACAACCGTTATCATAAACTAAAGCTTATTTATCACAAGCTTTGGAATTTATAGTTATGTTTTGATTTTTAAAAAACATCCTTTAAATGCTTGTTATAAAATTATATACCAAAATACTTCTAGCGTAATTCTGATTAAAAATTAAGAAAAAATAATCTTTGTACTATCGCATTTTTTATAACTACCTTTGCAAAATAGTAGAAAATAGAATTATGAATAATATTGTCGCCATTGTAGGAAGACCAAACGTCGGGAAATCAACACTTTTTAATCGTTTGATTCAAAGAAGGGAAGCGATTGTAGATTCGGTTTCGGGTGTTACTCGAGACAGAAATTACGGAAAAAGTGAATGGAATGGAAAAGAATTTTCAGTAATCGATACAGGTGGATACATACGTGGTTCAGACGATGTTTTTGAAGCAGAAATCCGAAAACAAGTGGAATTGGCGATTGACGAAGCTGATGTTATTATTTTTGTGGTAGATGTTGAAGAAGGAATTACGCCAATGGATGATGCCGTTGCAAAGCTTTTACGCAAAGTTACAAAACCTGTATTATTGGCAGTAAACAAAGTTGACAATGCGATGCGAGAAAAAGACGCCATCGAATTTTATAATTTAGGATTAGGAGAATATTTCACTTTTGCAAGTATTTCAGGAAGTGGAACTGGCGATTTATTAGATGCCTTAATTGACGCTTTTCCAATAAAACCAGAACCAACTCAAGATGAAATTGCTTTACCAAGATTTGCAGTTGTTGGTCGTCCAAATGCTGGAAAGTCAAGTTTTATAAATGCTTTGATTGGCAAAGACCGTTATATTGTTACCGATATAGCTGGTACAACACGCGATGCAATTGATACCAAATTCGACCGTTTCGGATTTGAATTCAATCTAGTAGACACCGCTGGAATTCGTCGAAAAGCAAAAGTTAAAGAAGATTTAGAATTTTATTCGGTAATGCGATCTGTGCGAGCAATCGAACATGCAGATATTTGCCTTTTAATTATTGATGCAACAAGAGGTTTTGAAGGTCAAGACCAAAGTATTTTTTGGTTGGCAGAAAAAAACCGAAAAGGGGTCGTAATTTTAGTAAACAAATGGGATTTAGTCGAAAAAGACACTATGTCAACACGAGATTACGAAGAAAAAATCCGAAAAGAATTGATGCCTTTTACAGACGTGCCTATTTTGTTTGTTTCGGCATTAACGAAACAACGTTTGTTAAAAGCTTTGGAGACTACCGTTCAAGTTTTTGAAAACAGAAAACAGAGAATTCCAACTTCAAAATTCAATGATTATATGTTGAAAGTAATTGAAGGTTATCCACCACCAGCATTAAAAGGAAAATATGTAAAAATAAAATATTGCATGCAGTTGCCTACGCCCACACCCCAGTTTGTGTTTTTTGCCAATTTGCCACAATATGTGAAAGAAGCTTACAAAAGGTTTTTAGAAAATAAAATCAGAGAAAACTGGGATTTTTCTGGAGTTCCGATTGATATTTATATCCGCGAGAAATAACATTGATTGCTTAAAATAAAAACTATTTTTTGAAAATTACAATCTAAAAAGAGGTTGAGATTTTTTCAAAAAATAGTTTTTTTGTTTATCCAGAATTAGAAAGTAAATGAAATCAGAATTCCTTCGACTAATTAAACTGTTCTAAATTAAAAATCAATTGCTTTTTAAAGCACTTTGCTACTTCTTCTTCAAACTACTGTTTTCAAAACTAGACACATCAATCACTTCTTCCAAGTCTATGTCAAAAGATATTTTAACGCTATCTCCAGCCATAGTTACAGGCAATTGATTGGAAAGTTGCGAAGAGCCCACAAAAATATTTGGATAATCTTTTACTTTAAAATAATAGAAGCTATTTCCGTTTTTTACATCATTTTGAATTCTCGTAACAACGGTTTTTAACACTTTTTTGGATGATGAAATACTATTAGCGTTGATTTTATTGTCGGCCATGTTGTAAACGTTTTTATAAGCCATCAAAGTTTCACGCATTGTGTTTCCCACACCAACAATGGTGTAATCCGAAATAGCAACCATCGCAAACATTTTTACCAAACCGCCATCGTCTTTCAATGTCATTACATAAGTCGGAATATTATTGATGTTATACGGAATAGGCAATGACGCTTTGTACCCTTTTTCCTGCACTTTCCCTTGGGCTGAACTTTGTGCCGCAAACTCTGTTGCCCCACCTTGTTTGTAGAAAGTAGTGGCTTTGGTTCTCGTATCTACCAAAACAAAACCAACTGCTGACTCGTCTTTTCCAACAGAAGTTAATCCGGTATACCAATACGATTTGTGATTTTCACCGTAAACCAGCGTCAATCCTTCCGTAATTTGGAGTTTATTAGCATTAGAAAAATTCCAGTATCCATGCACATATTCGCCCCAATCATTCAATTGATCTTCTATGAAACTTATGGGCTGAATGCGGTCTACCCAAAGCGGAGTGTTTGCAATTGCATATTCTTTAATTGCGCCAGATTGGGCATCAACTATCAAAACACCAGTTGCATCATTACCACCAAAACCAATTTTTTTCTCAAATTTAGTAACTACCCAAAACGGATTTCCTGTATCGTCGATTTCGAAACTAAAATCAGCCAAACCTGTGGTTTCATAACCATTAAAATATAAATGCCTGTGAATGTTGCTTTGAAAAAAAGCATTTTCTTGAAACTTGATTTTGATGTTTTTGTCGCCAATGTTTTGAACCAATTTTACATCGCGCTCGTTGGTTGCAGAAACCATTACATATCCTGCGGTACCTTCTTTATTGTTTAGCCATTTAAAAAAACCAGAATGCAAAAGTGGTGCAACCCAATACAAATCGTTGTTTACCTTTTGAATGCAAAAATCACCTAACTCAACTTGACTTCCCAAAGCAGGTTGCGAACCAAGGATTTTCTCTCCTAAGAGATGCGCCAAATCTTCATCAACCACACGAATTTCGTCAATAGAAATCGGGGCAATATGATTTGATATTTTCTCGCCATTTTCAACTTTTCCAATCAGTTTTTGATACGACTCGCTTCTAAACATTGGTAAACTTGTTAGTAAAGGAAGGATAAAAAGATAAGCCAAAACAACTAAACCCGCAATAAAAAACAAACGATTGGGTTTTGAAATCACTTTTACTTTTTGGTAATTTTGATAAAATTCCATTTTTGTAAAAATAAAAACACCAAATAAAATCCAAATTAAAATTAAAATCGGAAGTTGTTTAAAACCGTAGTTCAAGACCGGTAAACCAATATACATCAACAAAAAACCTGACGCTAGGAATATTAAAATGGAGAATATTTTTTTCATAATGCTAAATTTAATTTTCAATGTTAGTCATAATATTTTAAAAATGTTACAGATTTTATTGATTGCTGTTTAATCTATTTTTTTTTTAAATTAACGAATGGACAAAAAATGCTATTTTTGTTTTTTTTTAATTCGAAATATACAAAAATCTATAAACATGAAGGCATATATTTTTCCAGGTCAAGGCGCGCAATTTTCAGGAATGGGTAAAGAACTTTATGAAAGTTCTTCCTTAGCTAAATCAATGTTTGAAAAGGCAAATGAAATATTAGGTTTTCGCATCACAGACATTATGTTTGAAGGAACATCAGAACAATTAAAAGCAACCAAAGTTACCCAACCAGCTGTTTTTTTGCACTCTGTAATTTTAGCAAAAACAATAGAAAATTTTCATCCAGAAATGGTGGCTGGTCATTCTCTTGGTGAATTTTCTGCCTTGGTTGCCAATGGTGCTTTGTCTTTTGAAGACGGATTAAAACTGGTTGCTCAAAGGGCTATTGCCATGCAAAAAGCTTGCGACATTAAACCCTCTACGATGGCTGCTGTTTTAGGTTTAGCAGATGAAATTGTTGAACAAGTTTGCGATTCAATTGATGGCGTTGTTGTTGCTGCAAACTACAATTGTCCGGGGCAATTGGTAATTTCTGGCGAAACATCAGCAGTCGAAAAAGCCTGTGAAGCCATGAAAGTTGCCGGAGCAAAACGCGCATTGATTTTACCAGTTGGCGGTGCTTTTCATTCCCCAATGATGGAGCCAGCAAGAGAACAATTAGCTGCAGCAATCGAAGCCACAATATTTTTAACACCTATTTGCCCTGTTTATCAAAACGTAACAGCAACTGCAGTTTCTGACCCAAATGAAATTAAAAGAAACTTAATTACACAATTGACGGCACCGGTAAAATGGACGCAAACCGTACAACAAATGGTAAAAGATGGAGCGTCGATTTTTACAGAAGTTGGACCAGGAAAAGTTTTGATCGGATTAGTTGGAAAAATAGAAAAAGAAGTGGCAGTTGCTTCGGCTTAATTTTTTGTAACAAAATCAATCTTTTTTCGACCTATTGAAAAATACTTTAATATGAAATTTCTCGGTAATGTACTTTCCACGATAGTGGGTTTGTTTGTTTTTATGATGCTTTTCTTTTTTGGCATTTTGATAATCGGCGCCATTTTTGGTGGAGATTCCGATTCGGTTGCTGTTAAAGATGATTCTGTAATTAATTTAGATTTGTCTTCAGTTAGCAATGATTATGCGGGAAAATTTACAGACCCTTTGGTTAATTTGTTTTCAGAAAAATCAACTGTGGGTTTGTCCGATATAATCAATGCTATAAAAGAAGCAAAATCAGATGATAAAATAAAAGGAATTTCAATCCTGAACAACGATTGTAACTTAGGCATGGCACAACGCAAAGCACTAAGAGATGAATTGCAA
>CALPKO020000037.1 GCA_943324165.2 Bdellovibrio sp. ZAP7
ATGCCATAGGCAGAGGTTATACAACCGGCATGACAAAATTGTTTTTTAAAGTTGATGATGATTACGAAAGTTTTTTCGACAAAGAAACCGGAAATCCATATCAATACATAAGAAAAATAGATGAAGGTGGTTACAAAAAAAATCAAGAAGGTTTTTTTAATCAAACTAATGATAAAATTTTAGTTAAAGATTACAAAAACAAAAATGAAAAAACATTTTCTGTTCCTAATAATGTTCAAGATATATTGTCTACTTTTTATTATTTAAGAAATCATCCAACAATTGATAAACTTAAAATTGGAGAATCTATTTCGATAGACATGTTTTTTGATGAAGAAACAACGAAATTCAAATTAAAATATATCGGAAAAGAAGATTTAGAAACAAAATTTGGTACCGTTCCAACCATGATTTTCAGACCTTATGTGCAAGCTGGACGCGTTTTTAAAGAGCAAGAAAGCTTGACAGTGTGGATATCTGACGATGATAACAAAATGCCGCTTAGGATCAAAGCAAGTTTGGTAGTTGGCTCTATCAAAGCAGATTTAGATGGATTTAAAGGATTGAAATATCCATTTACAGTAAAAGTAAAACCTTAAATGAACACGGAAAATAGAACAAAATTATTAATTCAAATCGATGAGAAATTTGAAGCGATAAACCAAAAAACAGATACTCATCTTGAAGGAATGATTTGGGCGAAACCAATCAATTATTGGGATTATATTCAAACTGATGCGCTTTTGAATCTTCAAGTGCAACGTACTACTTTGCCTGACGAAATGGTTTTTATCATGTATCACCAAGTCAATGAATTGTTGTTTAAAATGATTCTTTGGGAAATGAATCAAATCGCTTTTAATCAAAATCTTAAAACTGAATTCTTTACAGAAAGATTAATGCGAATAAGCAGGTATTTTGATATGCTAACCACTTCTTTCGATATTATGGGCGATGGAATGGAAGCCGAACAATATATGAAAATTAGAAATACACTTACACCAGCAAGCGGATTTCAAAGTGCACAATATAGAATTATAGAATTTGCTTCTACCGACCTAATCAACCTTATTGATTTTCGCTTTAGAGCAACAATCGACCGAAACACTCCTTTTGAACACGCTTTTGAGCATCTTTATTGGCAAGCCGCAGGAAAAGATTATAAATCAGGAGAAAAATCATTTTTAATTGAAGAGTTTGAACGCAAATACAAGGCAGAATTTTTGCATAAAATGCAAGAATACAATACTTTAAATTTATGGCAAAAATTCAAACAATTGCCTGTAGAAGATCAAAAAAATCAAGAATTGATAAAGGCAATGCGCCATTATGATTATACAGTAAATATTACTTGGGTTTTGGCCCATTTGAATGCTGCAAAAAAATATATAGAATCTAGTGGAAAAGGAGATGGAAGTGCTACTGGTGGCAGCGATTGGAAAAAATATTTACATCCAAAATACCAACGAAGAATTTTTTTTCCAGCACTTTGGAGTCAAGATGAATTGGCAAATTGGGGAGAATTTTCGTTAACAAGCCAACTTCAAAACGCACAATGAATTTGAATTTCGAATAGATTCAAAAATAAAAAATTTAAAAGTTTGAAACGATTTTCTCTAATCTTATCTATACTGTTTATTGCTATTTCATGCAAGAAAACAGAAAATAAAACACCTATTGTCGTTCAAAAATCTGAACCTATTATCATAGAATTTGGTTTCAAATTCAACGATTATGATGTGATTCAGGATACAATTGTTAGCGGTGATAATTTTGGGAATATCATTGAGAGTCAGAATATTGGGGAAAAGAAAGTTCATGAAATAGTCGAAAAAATCATAGATACTTTTGATGTTAGAAAGATTAGAATTGGAAAGCAGTTTACTTTACTCCGGTCAAAAGACAAAACAAAAAAACTACAAGTATTTATTTATCAATCGGATAGAACTAATTTTTATGTAGTAGATTTAAGAGATTCTGTCATTGCTTATCACAAAACAAAACCAATAACCATTAAAAGGCGCACAATTGCAAGTGCACTTCATGGTTCATTATCAGAAACACTCCAAAGTCAAAAAGTAGATGCTTCTCTAGCAAGTCAAATTTCTAAAGTTTATGCTTGGTCTATTGACTTTTTCAAATTACAAAAAGGAGATAAATTCGCAATTACTTTTAACGAAAGGTACATCAATGATTCCATTTATGATGGTGTTGAAAATTTTGAGGCCGCTTTTTTTGAATTTAAAGGGAAATTGATTTACGCTTTTCCATTTCAGCAGGATACTATCTCAGGAAAAATTGAATATTTTGATGAAGAAGCTAAAGCTTTGAAAAATTTCTTTCTAAAAGCACCGCTGAAATTTGTGAACATAACTTCTCGTTACACAAAAAATAGGTTTCATCCTGTTCAACAAATTTGGAAGGCACATAACGGAACCGATTATGCCGCGCCCACAGGAACGCCGATTATGACCACAGCAGCAGGAACAGTAGAACAAACGGGTTACACCGCCGGAAATGGTAATTTTGTAAAAGTTAGACACGATCGAACTTATTCAACACAGTATTTACACATGTCTAAAATTTTGGTTCGTCGTGGACAATTTGTGAAGCAAGGCGATGTTATTGGTCGAGTCGGGAGCACAGGTTTAGCAACTGGACCGCATGTTTGTTATCGTTTTTGGAAAAACGGTGTTCAAGTTGATGCTTTAAAACTTAAACTTCCTAATTCTGAGCCAATGAACGCCAAATTTAAGCCAAGGTACTTTAACGAAATTACTCCTTTGAAAAATGAATTGGATAATGCAGCAAAACTAAAGTTTGGAAGGTTAGACAGTAATTAAATCTTTAAATTCACAGCAATTTATTTTACATTTTTAGTTTATTCAATAAATTCAAAACACCAATAATTTCTTTTTCAGAATTGTAGCTGTGCAAACAAAAACGAAGTCTTTCTTGTCCTTTCGGTACTGTTGGTGATAAAATGGCTTTTACATCAAAACCATTTTCTTGTATAATTTTTGCAATTGATTTCACTTTTTCATTTCCTGGAATTATCGCAGATTGAATTGCTGATTTACTTCGAACAAAAAGTGGTTTTAAACTTAAGATGGTTTTCTGTTGATTAAAAATGTTAATATTTGATTTGAGTTGTTGCACTTCACCAGTATTTTTTTCTAAATATTGATATGCAGTAAAAATTGTAGCAACAGAATGTGGAGAAAGCCCGGTTGAGTATATAAAACTCCTTGAGAAATTGACTAAATAATCTTTTAAATCTTGACTTCCTAAAATAGCGGCGCCATGACAACCTAAACTTTTTCCGAATGTAATTAATCGAGCGAAAATTTTATCTTGAAGATTTAGGTCTTGCACTAATCCTTCGCCTGAATTCCCGAAAACTCCCAATGCATGTGCTTCGTCAACAACCAAAAAGCAATGGTTTTTTTCACAAATTGTAACTAATTTCGCTAAATTGGGTGTGTCGCCATCCATTGAGAAAACAGATTCTGTAACTACATAAATATTTGTGGTTTCTGAAGTTTTATTTTTTTTACAAAATTGAATCAACCTTTCTAAATCTTCAAAATCATTGTGTTGAAACCTGTATGATTTGGCATTACTCATCAAAATTCCATCTCGAATAGAAGCGTGACTTAATTCGTCAAACAAGATAAAATCATTTTTTTGAGGAACAGAACTAAAAAATCCGATATTAGCGTCGTAGCCAGAATTGTAAATTAATGCTGTTTCAGATTGATGAAAAATAGCAATAAAATGCTCTGTTTCATAATATAAATTGTGGTTTCCGGTCAATAATCTAGAACCTGTTGCGCCGTTGTGAATAGTATTATGTGTAATTAAGTAATGGTGCGTTGCGTTAAAAATAGCTTGAGAAGAAGAAAATCCTAAATAATCGTTTGAGGCGAAATCTATCAATTTATTTGATCTCGATAATGATCGAAATGCATTTTGAGTTTTCCGAATGTCTAGTTTTTCTTTAAGATTTTGAGGAAATTGCATACATTTAAATTTAACGATTTGAATAAATTGTAGAAAGTAATTAATTAAAATGTTTTTTCTAAAATTGTATGGTTTTGATCAATAATTTCTTTTAAAACTGTTGGATTTGAGTTAGAATAGAAAATCGATGTTCCAACAATTTCATTTAAATTAAGTTCGTGTCTGTCTTTCAAAATTTTTTGTGTTTGCTTAGCAACTGCTTCTCCGGAATCAATAATTTTGATATGATGGGGTAAAATCTTTTTTATTTGAGGAATTAAATAAGGATAATGACTGCATCCTAGCACCAAATAATCTATGTTTTCTGCGACCATTGGAGCAAGATAGGAGCGAAGCAATTGATCCATCTCGACCGAATTCATAGCTCCGTTTTCTATTAGTTCCACTAAACCTGTTCCTATTTGTTCTATGAATTTGATTGAAGCATAATGCGCTAAAGACTGATTGAAAAGCGCACTATTTAATGTTCCTTTAGTGGCTAAAATTCCGATTTTTTGAGTAGCGGAGTTAAGTGCTGCAGGTTTTATTGCGGGCTCAATTCCTATAAATGGAATTTTATATTTTGCTCTTAGTTCTTTTATGGCATTAGTAGTTGCGGTATTGCAAGCTACTACGACAATTTTTACATTAAAATCTAATAGAAGCTCTGTGTTTTTTTCGCTTAAATGGATGATTTCTTCTTTAGATTTTTGTCCATAAGGAGCATTTTTACTGTCCGCAAGATAAATACAGTTCTCATTCGGCATCAACAAATTGATTGCTTTCCAAATCGAAGTTCCCCCAATACCAGAATCAAATAATCCTATTGGATTTTCACTGTTAGCCATTTATAAAAAGTTAAATACAATTATTAACAAATATAAAAAAACTGCTCGATTGAGGTGGAGCAGTTTTTATATTTTCAAAAAATATTGGTATTAAAACCCTAATTCTTTTTTTATATCGGCAGTCAAGTTTGGTCCTTCTGCCAAAAGTAAACCAGCTGAATTCAAAACATATTGAAATCCTTTCGCTTTTCCTACTTTTTGAATTGCCAATTTTACCTTTTCTTCAATTGGTTTCATTAAATCTGACTCTTTTGTTTGCAGTTCTTTTTGAGCAGTTTGTCCAAAATCTTGGATTCTTTTTTCCATATCAGCTACCTCTTTTTGACGCTCTGCATTTAGTGCATCAGTTACGGTTGAAGCTTCTGCATCATATTTTTTTAATTTGGCTTGGTATTCATCGCCCATTGTTTTGTAATCGGCTTGGTAAGTTTGACTCAATTTATCCAATTGCTTTTGGGCTTCAAGCATCGCTGGTAATTTAGTCATAATTTCGCTAACATCAACATGAGCAATTTTTGCTTGTGCGTTAGAAACTTGGCTTGCTCCTAAAAATAGTAAAGTCGCAAATAGTAAAGATTTTAGATTTTTCATCATTTTAAATATTAAGTAATTATTATTGTTTTTATTAATTAGGTTTCTTTTTTGCGTCTTCTTTGGCTTTTTTTGCAGCTTCTCTATCTGCTAAAGTCTTAGCTTTTTTTTCTTCTAAAGCTCTTTTACGATCTTCTAATGTTTTAGCTTTCTCATCTGCCAAAGCTTTTCTGTTAGCTTCTCTATCAGCGGAAGCTTGTTTTGCTGCTTCTGCTTTTATGTCAGCTGTGCTTTCAACATGTTCTGTGTTTTCAGTAGATTGCTGTTCAGCAAAAGGCGAAGTTTTTTTACCAGCTTTTTCATCTAAGATTTCTTGTCTTTTTGCAGCAGCAGCATTTTTCTTTTCTTCAGCAGCAGCTTTTTTATCAGCAACCATTTTGTCTTTAGCAGCTTTTTTTTCTTCTAACAATTTTTTTCTTTCTGCTAAAGCAGGATTTGCATCTTCAATATCTTCTTGATATTCTTTTGCATCGTCGGCTTTTATCTCTTTTTTGCTACGTGGGTCTTTTTTAGATGAACGTATTATAGTTCTAATTACTAAATCGCTTACATCAAATCTTTTTGCTGCAAATAGCACCGTTAAATCCGAAGATTTATCTAATATAAAATCGTATTTTCTTTTTTCGGCAATGTCTTGTACTGCATTAAAAACTTGATCTTGAATAGGTTTTACCAAAACTGCTTTTTGAACAATCAAATCACCTTTAGGGCCAAAATGTTTTTGTTGTAAATCGGACATTTCAGTTTCTAAAAAACGAATTGCTTCTTCTCTTTCTTCTAGAAGTTCTTTGGTTAAGAGTACTTTTTCTATTTTCAGCGACTCTTTAAGTTTTGAAATTTCATTATTCTTTACATCAATTTCTTGTTTCCACTTTTGTGCTTTCTGATCTAATTGATTATTTGCTTCTGCATAATCCGGAACACTTTGCAATATATATTCCATATCTATATATCCAATACGAATTCCTTTTCCACTTTGTGCATTTGCCACAAATATAAAACTTGTTATAAAAATAAATGCTATTAGTTGTTTTCTCATAACTTTAAAATTGATTAGAAAAAATCGTGCCAAATATTTAAAATTGTTGTCCTATGATAAAATGCGTTTCCCAACCGTTTGGTTGACTTCCTTTTTCAATAGGGTCAAAACCATGCCCAAAATCAATTCCTAAAAGTCCGAAAGCTGGCATAAATATTCTTAAACCAAACCCTGCAGATCGTTGCAATTGAAATGGGTTGTATTTTTTTGTTTCATCAAAACCAGCTCCAGCTTCAACGAATGTCAATGCATAAATTGATGCTGCAGACTTCAAAGTTAATGGATATCTCAATTCAAATGAAAATTTATTATAAATAGTTGCTCCGTTTTGACTTCCATTTTTGTCAACTGGCGTTAAAGACTGATTTGGATATCCGCGCAATTGTATGGTTTCTCTCCCATCAAGCGCGAAATTCTGCAGTCCATCACCACCAATATAAAATCTTTCAAACGGAACGGTTCCTCTATCTGTATTGTAATTGCCTAAAAATCCAAATTCTCCTAAAGATCGCAAAACAAATTTACCAATAATTTTTGTGTACCAATCAGCTTTTAATTTTATTTTGTAATATTCCAACCAATTGAATTTCTTTTGGTCAACTTTTGATTGGTCTGCACTTGCATCTTGATAGTTATCTACTCGGTTATAAATCTTAGATCCTATTTCCGTTTCTTTTAGGTAATCACCATCTTTTACCAAAGGTTCTCCTATGCCTGGCGGATTTACCACAACTGGCTCTTTAGAGTTATACGTTAATTTATTTTCTTGCAAATCTCCAAGTTTTGCATAGTTTACACCATTTAATAAAGAAAACGGTGGCGTAAATTTTCCTGATATGCTAAATTCAGAGCCAGAATTAGGAAAGATAGGATTTACACCTTTGTTGTTTCTACTTAGTCCGACCGTGTAAGCTAAATTTCTTGAAGTTCCATTTCCAAAAGTAAATAAACCAGTGTTGTAATTGTTCAAATCGTAAAATTGAAAACTTACTGATTGAGACAAAACAAAAGAATCATCAGGAACAGATAATCTTTTTGCTAATCCAACTGAGAGAGAAATGATGTTGAAACTTCTACTTTTGTCAACGCCACCACTTTGAAAATTATTTAAAAATTGCTTGCTGTATGATAAAGATGTGCTAAAACTTACTGGCTTTTTTCCGCCAAACCAAGGTTCTGAAAAAGATAAACTATACGTTTGAAAAAAGCCACTTCCTTGCAATCTCAATGATACTTTTTGTCCATCTCCCATAGGAAGTGGTCTATATGCGTCTTTATTGAAAATGTTTCTCGCAGAAAAATTGTTAAATGACAAGCCTAAAGTTCCTATAAATCCGCCACCTCCATAACCACCTTGCAATTCGATTTGACTCGATCCTTTTTCAACAACATTATATTCGATATCAACTGTTCCGGCCGCAGCATCAACATTTTTGAATTTTGGTTCTAATGCTTCTGGATCAAAAAAACCAAGAGCACCAAGTTCTCTTACGCTTCGTACTACATCATCTTTGCTGTATTTTTGTCCGGGTTTAGTGCGGATTTCTCGATAAATTACGGCGTCATTGGTTTTGTCGTTTCCAACAACCGTTATTTTGTTAAAGTAGGCAAGTGGACCTTCAAGAATTCTAATTTCAAAGTCGATAGAATTGTCAGCAGTTTTTGTCTCCACCGAATTTATACTGGAAAATAGATAACCATTATTTTGGTATAAATTCGTTAAATCCTCAGCATCTGGTTTCGATTTGTCTTGGATTCTTTTTTCTAGCAAAATACCATTATAAACATCTCCTTTTTTAATACCCAAAACACTACTTAATCCTCTATCGGAGTATACAGTATTCCCTAAAAACTTGATATTTCCGAAGTAATATTTATTGCCTTCTTCTATCTTTAAATTTATCGCGATTTTGTTTGCTTTTTTATCGTAGATAATAGTGTCAGAAACAACACGAGCATCGCGATAGC
>CALPKO020000038.1 GCA_943324165.2 Bdellovibrio sp. ZAP7
CTTTTGATCTTGTATTTTTTGTGTAAAGGATTCAAAACCAAAACCATTTGAATGGTAGAACAATTTGGATTGGCAATGATTTTATCTTCTTTCGTTAAAGTGGAAGCATTAATTTCTGGCACAATCAATTTTTTTGATGAATCCATTCTCCAAGCCGAAGAATTGTCAATTACGGTTGTGCCAACGGCTGCGAATTTTGGTGCCCAAGCAAGAGAAGTTTCTCCACCAGCAGAAAAAATAGCGATATCAGCTTTAGCATCAACCGCGGTTTGAAGCGAAACTACTTGGTATGTTTTTCCTTTAAAAACGATTTCTTTTCCAACAGATTTTTCTGAAGCTACAAGAATTAATTCTGTAAATTGAAAATTTCTTTCTTCTAAAACTTGAAGCATAACTTCACCAACCATTCCTGTTGCGCCAACAATTGCTATTTTCATTTGTAAAACTTATTTATTTTTTAATGGTCAAATGTAATTCGCATCATACTATTGGTAGTTTTTACCAAATCTATATAATGCTCATTTCATTATTTTAATATTGATAAGCAAAAGTAATATTTTTTGTTTTAAAAAATAAGCTTGTGTTCACCCGATTTGCGTGCGGGATAGAGGCGGTATCCTTTTGGGCTGGTGTTCAGCCCAAAAGATTGAGCCGAAAGCCCGAAACACGCCCAAAAACTAAACAATATCCTTCAATCGCAATTGAATTGATACCTTGTCGTTGAATTCGTTTTCGTCGATGCAGTAAGCGGCATCAAAAGGTTTTTTGTGGGTTGTTAAGTCGATTTTTTTGCCCAATCCGAAGCCAATTGCGCCAATTCCCTCGGAATTATTGTGTTTCACAAAAAGTTTGAGATGTTCGTCGTTTTGTCCAATTTGTTTTCCGTATCCCGTGTCTTTAATTTGTTTGGTCACAAAAACGGGCGTCATATTTTGAGGTCCAAAAGGTTCAAATTGTTGCAGAATTCGGGTTAATTTTGGAGTTATTGCGTCAAAATTTATTTCAGCATCTATGGCAATTTCTGGTACCAGCATATCCGGATGAATGGTTGCTTTGACTACTTTTTCAAAGGCATTTTTAAAATTTTGATAATTTTCGGGTTTCAAGGTCATCCCAGCCGCATACATGTGTCCGCCGAATTGTTCTAAATGTTCCGAACAAGCTTCGAGCGCATTATAAACATCAAAACCTTTTACAGAACGTGCAGAAGCGGCATATTTGTCGCCACTTTTTGTGAAAACCAAAGTTGGGCGATAATACGTTTCTATTAATCTTGAAGCCACAATTCCGATTACGCCTTTGTGCCATTTTTCGTTAAAAACAACGGTTGTAAATTGATTTTGCTCGTGATTTTCTTCAATTTGAGCCAATGCTTCGATGGTGATTTGCTTGTCTAAATCTTTTCGTTCTGAATTGTATGATTCAATTTCGGCGGCAAATTGTTGCGCTTGTTCAAAATCAAATTCGGTCAACAATTCTACGGCATGATTGCCATGTTTTATTCTTCCTGCGGCATTGATGCGTGGTGCCACTATAAAAACAACATCGGTAATGTCTAAAGTTTTCTTTTTGATCAGGTGAATGAGTGCTTTGATCCCGGGGCGAGGGTCTGAATTGATTACCTGAAGTCCAAAATGCGCCAAAACACGATTTTCGCCCGTTATCGGAACAATATCAGCACCAATCGCGGTAGCAACTAAATCCAAATAAGGCAATAAATCTGCTGTGGTTTGGTGGCGGTTTTGGCCTAAGGCTTGAATCAGTTTGAAACCAACGCCACATCCGCAAAGTTCGTCGTAAGGGTAACTGCAATCTGTTCTTTTTGGGTCTAAAATAGCTACTGCATTGGGCAAAACATCGCTTGGTCGGTGGTGATCGCAAATAATGAAATCGATGTTTTTTTCGTTGGCATAATCCACATGAGCAATGGATTTTATGCCGCAATCTAAAGCTATAATTAGTGAAAATGCATTGTCGTCTGCAAAATCAATTCCTTTGAAAGAAATACCATAACCTTCGTCGTAACGGTCTGGAATATAAGTGGCGATATTAGGAGAAATTGTTTTTAAATAAGAAGAGACCAAAGCGACAGCAGTTGTGCCATCCACATCATAATCGCCAAAAACTAGGATATTTTCGTTATTTATAATCGCTTTTTCAATCCTTTCAACCGCTTTGTCCATGTCCTTCATGAGATAAGGATCGTGCAAATCGGACAAAGCAGGCCTAAAAAACTGTCGTGCTTCATCAAAATTATTAACGCCACGTTGCACAAGGAGTTGGGCGATAAATGAATCAACATTTAAGGTTTCGGATAAATGTTTTACTTTTTCAGGATCTGGATTTGGTTTGATTGTCCAACGCATTTGAGGCAAATTTTAGATTGGTTGAACATCAAAAATAGTTAAAAAAAGAATTGAAAGAAATAGCAAAAAGAAAATTTAGTAATATTGCATTTATTTTACCGCTTTTCCACCAACAATTACTACAATTTCACCTTTTGGCGGTTTGTTTTCAAAATGGGTTAACACTTCGCGAACAGTTCCACGTACGTTTTCTTCATGCAGTTTCGACAATTCTCTCGATACACAAATGGCCCTTTCTTCGCCAAAATAAGTAATGAATTCCATTAAAGTTTTGACCAATTTATGTGGAGAAACATACAAAATCATGGTGCGGGTTTCTTCTGCTAACGCCAAATAACGGGTTTGTTTTCCTTTTTTGTCGGGCAAAAATCCTTCAAAAACAAACTTGTCGTTGGGCAATCCGCTGTTGACAAGTGCTGGTACAAAAGCCGTTGCGCCAGGCAAACATTCAACTTCAATTTTATTTTCAACACAAGCTCGGGTGAGCAAAAAACCGGGATCGGAAATGGCTGGCGTGCCTGCATCAGAAATCAAAGCAATGTTTTCACCTGCTTTAAGCCGAGCAATTATATTGTCGATGGTTTTGTGTTCGTTGTGCATGTGGTGGCTGTGCATGTGCGTGCCAATTTCAAAATGCTTCAAGAGTTTTCCGCTGGTTCGGGTATCTTCTGCTAAAATCAAATCGACTTCTTTAAGGATGCGAATGGCACGAAAAGTCATGTCTTCGAGATTGCCAATGGGCGTAGGAACGATGTATAATTTAGACATTGAAGTGTTTTTGAAAAATCGAAAATGAAAATTTTTAATTGTTTTTCAAAGATATAAAAGTAAGTTTAAGTTTTTGATGTAATGGTTAAAGTTTTAATTTTTGGATTTACTCAAGATTTTACGCTAATTGATTTTAAATTTTTTTGTATTAATTTTTTTTAAAAAATATAAATTGGTCACAAAGTTGTGATTATTTTTTCAAAACAAAATATAAATCACAAAAGTTGTGATTATTTTTTCAAAATTGTTTTTTTATCACAAGAACAAAAATTCTAAATTAGGTCCTGAAAGTTTTCGGGATTGTGCAGCTTTTTAAATCATAATTAATTTTCTCGCCAAAAATTAGCACTTTGCGAAGCGCGCGCGAAATTGAAATTGTGCTCCTAATTTTGTTTTAAAACTCAAAACGGAAACCAAATTGCTGGTTGCTAGCTAAAAGTGTCCACTTTTGAGCTGGCTTGTAATTGTCTGTTACGCTTTTGTTATAGAGCTCAACTGAATTTTTTATTTTTTTGGAATAGCCAATTTTGATCGGTATTGCTACCACCACCATCACACCGCCTATGATAGCAAGTGTTGCATCTGCCCGTTGATTATAGCTACCCGCAATAGCATTGTTATTTGTGGTTGCTGCGATAATCACATTAGCGGATATTAGTCCTATACCCCCGTATAAAAGCATACTGCCAAATATCTTCTTATCTCTGCCTGCGTCATAAAGTGCCAGTGCCTCTGTGTTAATGGCCATTAATGTCCTTACCTCTTCGGGGGATATTTTAATATTTACCGAATTAAACATTGTACCAGCATTTTTACATGTGAGTTGTTGCGCCGACGTTACAACTGAACAAAGCACTAAAAGAATTGCAATTGTTTTTTTCATTTTATTTAATTTTTATTGGGTTATGGTTTATATGTTGATTGATTTAACGATTACAAAAAATCAAAAATCACGGATTTGCAATAAATGTTCTCATTTGTCTTGACAACAGGTCTATACAAAGCATAAAAATAAACAAAAGTTCTATTGAACAAATTAATTTTCAAAATTATTCATAAAAAAACAGCCAACAAACTTTCGTCTATTGGCTGTTTTTTAATTTAAAAAGCAAATTTTATTTTTCTAAAGCATATCTTCTAGCCACTTCCGTCCAATTGATTACGCTAAAAAAAGCTTCTATGTAATCTGGTCTGCGGTTTTGATAGTTGAGGTAATAAGCGTGTTCCCAAACGTCCATTCCTAAAATTGGCGTTCCACCGCAACCTACTTCCGGCATCAATGGATTGTCTTGATTGGGTGTGCCACAAACTTCTAACTTTCCACCTTTTTGCACACAAAGCCAAGCCCAACCTGATCCAAATTGTGTGGCTCCGGCTTTTGAAAATTTAGCTTTAAATTCATCAAATGTACCAAAGTCTCTTTCGATAGCAGCTGCTAAATCTCCTGTTGGCATACCGCCACCATCAGGCGACATTACCGTCCAAAACAAATTGTGATTATAAAAACCTCCGCCATTGTTTCTAACAGCAGCATTTTTTTTATCAAGATTGATCAAGATGTTTTCAATCGTCAAACCTTCTAAATCTGTTCCAGCAATAGCAGCGTTAAGGTTTGTTGTGTAAGCGTTATGGTGTTTGGTATGGTGAATTTCCATTGTGCGGGCATCAATGTGTGGCTCTAAAGCATCATAAGCGTAAGGTAATTTTGGTAATTCAAATGACATAGTATTTTTTATTTAAAATGGTTTATAATTTTATAAATTCAAAATTAAACAATTAACTTTGGAATTAGAAAAATAGGAGGTTATAATTTCATTAAATCAAGAAATATTGTAAGCTTCGGTTCTAAAATCACAATACGCTAGGAAGGAAAACATGTTAATTTCGAAGCCCAAAAATAAATTCAAATGAAGTTTGATAAACAACCCAAGCATTTAAAAAATAATCTAATTGAACTCGTTCCTTTAGAAAATTATCATTTTGAAATGCTGTTTGAAGTGGCGAGCGATCCTTTGATTTGGGAACAACACCCGAACCCAAACCGTTTTCAAAAGGAAGTTTTCAAAACTTTTTTTGAAGGCGCAATGCAATCTGAAGGCGCATTTTTGATTATTGATGCCGAAACCAAACAAGTTGTTGGTTCAAGTCGATTTTATGATTTTGATGAAAAGAACAATTCCATTTTGATTGGCTATACTTTTATTGCCCGAAAATATTGGGGAAAAGGATTTAATAAATCTTTAAAAAATTTGATGATGAATCATGCCTTTGAAACCGTTGATAAAGTCTATTTTCATATTGGGTCACAAAATTATCGTTCGCAAATGGCCATTGAAAAAATTGGCGCGCAAAAAATTAACGAGCAATTGGTAGAATATTTTGGCGAAACTCCCAAATTGAATTACATTTATTTAATCAATAAAAAATAATGCAAAACCGACCTTCTTTTTCAATTTTTGATGCTTCTGCCGGCGCAGGAAAAACCTATAATTTGGTTAAGCAATATTTGTTAATCATTCTTTCGAGTCCCAAAAACGATGCCTATCGACATATTTTAGCTATTACATTTACCAACAAAGCGGTACACGAAATGAAATCGCGTATAGTGGATAATTTGTCTGAATTTGCCAAAGAGGAATCAAGCAAAAAAGCACAAGAATTGATGGAAGATTTGGTTTTAGAAACAAAGGAATGGAAAAAACCACTTTCGGTTGCGGGAATTAAAACCAAATCGCAACAAATTATCAAGCACATTATACACAATTATGCCGCTTTTGATATTTCTACTATCGATAAATTTACACACAAAGTTATTCGTGCTTTTGCGCACGATTTAGGACTTCCGATGACTTTTGAAGTTACGCTCGACACAGAAAATCTGTTGACAGAAGCGGTAGATGCTTTGATTGCGAAAGCAGGAGAAGATGAGATTATCACACAACTTTTGATTGATTTTACGATGGAAAAAACCGACGATGACAAATCGTGGGATATTTCAAACGAAATTCTAGAAACGGGTAACCTGATTTTGAATGAAAATAACCGAGAGGAAATAGTTGATTTTAAAGACAAAAACATCGAAGATTTTTTAGCCATAAAATCGAAAATCGCCAAAGCTTATGAAACATTAGAAAATGAAAATATTGAATTGGCAAAAACGGCATTTTCGTTTATTGAAAGCAATCATATTGATACAAAATCATTTGCTTATGAAACTTTCCCGAAGCACATTCAATTCATAATCAACAAAGATGCACGTGCGGCCAACCACAAATTTGAATCGGAAGACGAAGTTAAAATCAAAAAAGGCGCGAAAGAAAGCGCGTTAATTGAACAAATTCTTCCGCAAATGTTAGCGCAATTAGCTGCGGTTTACACCAACAACGAAAAGAAAGATTTCTATAAAGCATTTTTAAAAAACATAACGCCATTGTCTTTGCTCAATACCGTTAGCAACGAATTGGCAAAAATTCAAACAGAGCAGAACGTTTTGTCGATTTCAGAATTTAATGCGATTATTCACAACGAAATTCAAAATCAACCTGCACCTTTTATCTATGAAAGATTGGGCGAACGCTATCGTCATTTTTTTATTGACGAATTTCAAGACACTTCAGAAATGCAATGGCAGAATTTAATTCCGCTGATTGACAATGCTACTTCGAGTGAGATTGATGGCGAAAAAGGAACTTTGATGATTGTGGGCGATCCAAAACAATCGATTTACAGATGGAGAGGCGGAAAAGCAGAACAATTTATCGCCTTAAGTAAAAATGAAAATCCGTTTAATAATCCAGAAAAAAAGCTAGAACACCTGAAAAAAAACTTTAGAAGTTATTCAGAAGTTATCAATTTCAACAATGCAATTTTTAAGTTTTTATCGTCAGAATTTGAAAATGAAGATTACAAAGATTTGTATGAAAACCATTCCACACAGGAAATCAACAGCAAAATCGGTGGATTTGTAAATATTTCGTTTATTCCGAAAGTAGAAAAATCAGATGACGAAGACGAAGATGCTTTAAACAAAACGGATTTGTATGTAATGGCAACTTTATCCAACATCGAAAAAGCGATTGCACAAGGTTTTGAATACAAAGACATCGCAGTTTTAACCAGAAAAAGAAGCCAAGGAATTGCCATTGCAAACCACTTGACAGAACAAAAAATCGCAATCATTTCTTCAGAAACGTTAATGATTCAAAATGCAACCGAAGTAAAACTGATTGTGAATGTACTAAAATACTTGAACAACAACGCAGATCAGGATGCAAAAGCACACTTTTTAGAATATTTGGCCAAAGATTTTGAAAAAGAAATTGCGATGCACGACTTTATGTCGAAAGGAATGTCGTTCGAAAACGAAGTTGAATTTGAAGCATGGCTTTTAAACTATAACCTGAAATTGTCTTTTAAAAATCTACGAAAAAAATCTTTATATGAAGCGGTAGAACTTATAATCACCACTTTTTTTAATGCTTCAAATGCTAAAGTAGTAAATGGATATGTTCAGTATTTTCAAGATATTGTTTTAGAGAGAGACATTCGTAACCAAGCAGGAATTTCAGATTTTTTAAATTTTTGGGATAAAAACGCTTCTAAATACAGCATCCCATCACCCGAAGGAAATAATGCCGTTCGAATAATGACGATCCACAAGTCGAAAGGACTGGAATTTCCTGTTGTGATTATGCCTTTTGCCGATGAGGATTATAGCCGAAGTCCTAAAAATAAATTGTGGCTAGCAACTGAGGACAAAGATTTTGGATTGTCCAAAGTTCTCATAGACAATTCGAGTGCTGTAAAAGGATTTGGCGTAAATGCAAAATTGGTTTACGACCAAAAAAAGCAAGAAGAGTTGTTGGATAACATCAATATTCTTTATGTCGCTTTGACCCGTGCCGAAGAGCAATTGTATGTTATATCTGATATGGTAAAAACGAATAAAGAAGGAGAATATCCTTATAATATGGCTTCTTTTTTCGTAAAATATTTAAATAATTTGCCAGAAATTACCTTTGATGAAAATATTTTGAGCTATGATTTCGGCATTCAAACCAGACTTTCTATTGGCGAAAAACACATCGACAAATCCAAAACAATTCCGTTAATAACTTCAGTTTTAAATCCGAAAAATATAAAAATTGCGCAGCGAGAGGCCTTAATGTGGGGAACGCAAAGACAAGATGCTATCGAATATGGTAATTTAATTCACGAAATATTGTCTTTTGTAACAACCAAAAAGGA
>CALPKO020000039.1 GCA_943324165.2 Bdellovibrio sp. ZAP7
CCGCCCATGCTTTTCACGATAGGATGATTGCTTTCTGGAAAAATATTAGGTGAAAATTTCCAGTTAAAATCTTGAAATTGAGTAGCACTGCCTGGTTCACCAGTAGCTAATTTTATTGGTGTTCCGAGTTCATCTTTAATTAAATCTGGTGAAATTCTGAAACCATATTTAAAAAACATATCATTCAAATTCAAATCATTTGGAAACGCCAAGGCAGTACCGTTTACGTTGTACAAACTATCCATTTCAATGTTTACTTGATCAATTAGCCAAAGTGTTTTTCCGCCACTTACTATATATTGGTCCAACACTTGCTTTTCTTCATCCGAGAATTTTTCTGTTGGTTTAGCAATAATCGCTAAATCATATTTTTTCAATGCTTGAAGACTTGCCATCGGATTGGAAGCCACAGAATCTAAAGTAAATGGTCCAATGTGGTAGCTTTCTCGAACTTGCATTAAAAATTTAGCTAAGAAGATATCTCTCAATTCGCCATTTCCTTTAATTATTGCAATTTTTTTCTGTTTTTTGACAGTGATTTTATTAAAAGCATCAGCAAACGAATATTCCAAATGTTGCACAGAGCCAATTACCTTTTGCTCTGTTGAAGCACCCATTAAATTTTTGAGCAAAGGAATATTGACTTCTTTGCCTTGGTAATTGGCAATTGCCCAAGGAAAAACCATCGATTGCGATTGCTTCCCTTTTAAATCAACAGTTATATTTATCGGAGTTAGCCCTTTTTTGAATAAACCACGCACTTTAGTCATGTTGGCATCCTCTTCAATTGGATTTTCAAAATTCACAATAATATTTGAATTGTAAGCTTGAAATTCTTCGGTAATTTGACGTGTCTCCGACTGCAGTTTTTTGAATTCTGAAGGAAATTCTCCCGTTAAATATATGGTTATAAAAAGTGGCTCTTTGATGTTTTTTAAAATCGTTAAAGAAGTTTCCGAAAGCGTATAACGTTTGTCTTTTGTTAAATCAAAACGATGGAAAAAATAATTTCCAAAAACATTCAAAATCAATAAAAAACCTAGAGAAATAAGTAAACTTTTAATATTTTTTTTCATTACAGTTTATAAGATTTTAGTTTGTAAACAGTAAAAGACAAAAACAGAAAAGTGACACTCACAAAATAGATAATATCGCGTGTATCAATAACTCCTCGCTCCATACTTTTGAAATGATTGTCCATTCCGAAAGCCGAAATTATATTTTCAAAAGGTTTAAAAACTTGTGATAAGCCTTCAAATCCAAAATAGAAAATAAAACATAAAAACACCGAAAGTATAAAAGCTACAATCTGATTTTCAGATAATGTCGAAGTAAAAATACCGATGGAAGTATAACCTGAAATTAGAAACAAAAGCCCAAAATAGGAGCCCATTGTACTTCCTAAGTCAATATTTCCCTCGGGCATTCCTAAACTCGAAATTGCGTAAACATAAATTAAAGTTGGTATTATTGCAATGATAATCAATAACATTGCACCGAGAAATTTGCCATTTACGATTTGCCAAAGACTGATTGGTTTTGTAAGCAAAAGTTCTAAAGTGCCTTGTTTTTTTTCATCTGAAAAACTGCGCATGGTTACGGCTGGAATCAAAAAAATCAAAATCCAAGGAGAAATTATAAAAAATGGGCTTAAATCCGCAAATCCTGAATTTAAAATGTTAAAATCACCTTCAAAAACCCAAAGAAATAATCCATTGATAATTAAGAAAATGGCAATTACCAAATAGCCAATTGGCGAACCAAAAAATGATTTAATCTCTCGAAAAAGTATTGCTTTCATATTGATTGTAAAAAGAACTGCTTCAGCTGCAATGCTATTTTTTTTTATTTATTTAATTTAAACGAACTACTGCATCAACACTCCAAGCTTCTGGCTTTTGATTGAACAATTTCTTTGTAAAAGTCCAAACTTCATCAAAAAGTGCAGAATTTCTATAATTTTCTAAATCTTGTTCCGTTTCCCAATGGCTGTAGGTAAAGAAAATATTTTTATTGTTTTTATCTTGGTACAAAGTTAGAAAACGATTTCCATGCGCATTTCTTATTTTTTCTTTGATTAAATCGAAATTTTCCAAAAACTTTGGAACGTTCTCTTCATGAAAACTCATTTTTACAATTCGTGTAAACATAATTTAATTTTAACCATGAATACTTTCACTTTTCCCATAATTGGCAATCACCGAAGCTTCAAAATCAATCCATTCACGCCAACGTTTTTCGACATCAATACCATGACCGTATTTGCGAGCATAAGTAATAAAAGTGGTATAATGTCCAGCTTCACTTTCCATTAAAAGTCTATAAAACTTCGCCAATTCTTCGTCTTGTATATTCTCTGATAGCACTTTGAAACGTTCACAACTTCTTGCTTCAATCATGGCAGAAAACAGTAATCTTTCCACAAAACCCGAAACGCGACTACCGTTGTTGCTTTTTTTCATGTATTGTGCCAATTCACCAACATATTCATCTTTTCGTTCTCTTGCCAAAGTCAATCCACGCTTAATAATGATGTCGTGCACCATTTGAAAATGCTCGATTTCTTCTTTTGCCAAAGCTAACATATCAGCTACTAAATCAGGGTATTCTGAATTAATTGTAATAATTGTGATGGCGTTAGAAGCTGCTTTTTGTTCGCACCACGCATGATCTGAAAGAATTTCTTCTATATTTTTTTCAACAATATTTACCCATCGGGGATCGGTTGGGAGTTGTAATCTTAGTACGGACATTTTGAAAAGTTATTAGTTTAGCGGGTTATTAGTTTTGGGGTTTTGGGTTTTTGATTTACAACTAAATTTATAAACCAATAACCCAATAACCTTTTCCCTTAAAAAACAAACATTGCTCTATCGCCCATCATTTCGTTCACTTCGTCAGCAACTGCTTCAATAACAGCTTGATTAGTATGGTCAGACAAAACCCTGTCAATCAGTTCAACAATAGTTTCCATATCTGCTTCCAACAAACCACGAGTGGTAATTGCAGGAGTTCCAACTCTGATTCCAGAAGTTACAAATGGAGATTTATCATCAAAAGGAACCATGTTTTTATTCACAGTGATTTCTGCTTTCACCAAAGCGTTTTCGGCTTCTTTTCCGGTAATTCCTTTGTTTCTTAAATCAATCAACATCATGTGATTGTCCGTTCCGCCAGAAATTAGTTCATATCCTCTTTTCATAAAAGCAGCCGCCATTGCTTTTGCATTTTTTTGAACTTGCATTGAATAGTGAAAAAATTCATCCGTCAAAGCTTCTCCAAATGCAACCGCTTTCGCCGCAATAATGTGCATTAACGGACCACCTTGATTACCCGGAAAAACTGCTAAATCTAACAAAGATGACATCATTCTGATCTCTCCTTTTGGGGTCTTTAATCCAAATGGATTTTCAAAATCTTTTCCCATCATAATTAAACCACCACGAGGTCCACGCAAAGTTTTGTGTGTTGTTGTAGTCACAATATGACAATGAGGCATTGGATCGTTCATCAAACCTTTAGCAATTAATCCCGAAGGATGAGAAATATCCGCCAAAAGTAATGCTCCAACAGAATCTGCAATTTTTCTAAAACGTTCAAAATCCATGTCGCGACAGTAAGCAGAAGCACCAGCAATAATCATTTTTGGCATTTCTCTAGTTGCAATTTCTTGAATTTTATCATAATCAAAACGACCGGTTTCTTTTTCTACACCATAAAATACTGGCGTGTATAAGCGACCAGAAAAATTTACAGGTGAACCGTGCGTTAAATGTCCGCCGTGCGATAAATCAAAACCAAGAATTTTGTCTCCCACTTGCAAACAGGCATGATAAACTGCTGTATTGGCTTGCGAACCCGAGTGTGGCTGAACATTTGCGTATCCAGCTCCAAACAATTCTTTTGCTCTATCGATAGCAATTTGTTCTACAATATCGACCACTTCGCAACCTCCATAGTACCTTCTTCCAGGATAACCCTCTGCATATTTGTTGGTCAGGCATGATCCTGCTGCTTCCATCACTTGGTCGCTAACAAAATTTTCTGATGCAATAAGTTCAATTCCGTGAATTTGTCTGTCTTGTTCTTCGAGAATTAGGTCGAAAATTAGTTTGTCGTGGTTCATTTTATTCGATTTAATTTAAAACTGTCCAAAATTACGAAAATGGTTTGGTAAATAAACATATAATGATATATTTGATAACTGAATTTTCAACAAAATAATAAACTTATCAAATGCCCATAACAGCTAATAATCCAAAACGAAAATCTTGGCTTGAAGTGCCTGAAAACAGCGATTTTCCTATACAAAATATTCCTTTTGGTGTTTTTCTAACCAAAGACGATGTGATAACAATTGGTACTCGAATTGGTGACTTCGCTATAGATTTAGGTGCTTTGCAGCAATTGAACTATTTTGAAGGTATCGAATTGACCGATGACATGTTTATGCAAGACACTTTGAACGACTTTATCTCTGATGGAAAAAAAACTTGGCGATTGGTTAGAAATAGAATTGCCGAAATATTCGATGTTAAAAGCCAACAATTACAAAACAATGCTGAACATCGCGAAATTGTAGTTTTTAAAATGGAAGATGTCGAAATGCAACTTCCAGTTTTAATTGGAGATTACACCGATTTTTATTCTAGCAAAGAGCATGCAACCAATGTCGGAAAAATGTTCCGTGATCCTGAAAATGCTTTGCTTCCGAACTGGTTGCATATACCTGTTGGTTATCACGGAAGAAGTTCTACAATTGTTCCATCTGGAATTCCTGTTCATCGACCGATGGGACAAACTTTGCCAAATGGAGAAACTTCTCCAGTTTTTGGACCTTCAAGATTGATTGATTTTGAATTAGAAACAGCTTTTATTACGACAGATGCGAATGTAATGGGCGAGAACATTCCGGTTCATGAAGCAGAGGATTATATTTTCGGAATGGTTTTATTGAATGATTGGAGCGCTAGAGATATTCAAAAATGGGAATATGTGCCATTGGGTCCATTTTTGGCTAAAAACTTTGCCTCGTCCATTTCGCCGTGGATAGTAACAATGGATGCCTTAGAACCTTTCCGAACAAAGGGACCGAAGCAAGATCCAACTCCACTGCCCTATTTGCAACAGAAAGGAAAACATACTTACGATATTAATTTAGAAGTAGCGATTTGCCCAGAAAATGGAGAAGAAAATATAGTTTCTAAAACGAATTTTAAGTACATGTATTGGTCAATGTGTCAACAATTGGCGCACCACACAAGCAATGGATGCCGAGTAAATTCGGGAGATATGATGGGATCTGGAACTATATCTGGACCAACACCTGACAGTTTTGGTTCAATGTTAGAGTTAACATGGGGCGGAAAAAATCCTATTAAACTAACTGACGGAACAGAAAGAAAATTTATCAATGACAATGACACTGTTATTCTAAAAGGTTTTTGTCAAAATAATGAAGTAAGAATTGGTTTTGGCGAAGTTGCCAGTAAACTGTTACCGCCGTTTGTGAGGAGCTAAAATCTAATCAAACAAAATTAAAAAATTCTTCAAAAAAGTGTATAAAGCTATTCTGAAGATTTTTTTTTAAAAAAAATTAATTTATATGGTGATTTACGAGATTACTCCAGAACCAAGCAATTCATCATTTTCGTACCAAGCTACAAATTGTCCTTCCGTAATGGCAGATTGTTCCTCATCAAAAGTTACAAATAGACCTAGATTAGTTTGCGTTAAAGTTGCTTTTTGAAGTGGTTGACGGTACCTAATTCGTGCCAAGACCTCCATTTTTTGATTTTCTTGTAGTTTTAAATCTTCTCTAACCCAATGAATTTCTAATTGGTTAACCAACAACGATTTTCTAAATAAACCAGGATGTTCACTTCCCAAACCTACATAAATAATATTGGATTCAACATCGGTAGCGATTATAAATAAGGGTTCTTTGGTTCCGCCTACATTCAAACCTTTACGTTGGCCAACGGTAAAATAGTGGGCGCCTTGGTGTTTACCCACAATTTTTCCCATTTCTGGTTTAAAATTTATTTTTTGTGAAATAGCAATTAAATTATCAAAATCATCTGATACAATCTCTCTTTTGTTATAAAAAACGGAATTGTTTTTATCAATTTCAATTATCAAACCTTCTTTAGGTTGCAATTTCTGTTGCAAAAAATCTGGTAATCTCACTTTTCCAATAAAACACAACCCTTGTGAATCTTTCTTCTCGGCTGTTACTAGCTCCATCGCTAAAGCAATCTCGCGTACTTCTGGTTTAGTTAATTCTCCAATTGGAAAAAGGGATTTAGACAATTGTTCTTGCGATAATTGACACAAAAAATACGATTGGTCCTTATTTCCATCAGCTCCCGCCAATAATTGATAAGTTGATTTTCCATTAACTTCAATTTGACCTTTTCTGCAATAATGACCAGTGGCAACAAAATCTGCTCCTAGACTTATGGCAATTTTCATAAAAACATCAAATTTAATTTCGCGATTGCACAAAACATCAGGGTTGGGAGTTCTTCCTTTTTCGTATTCGTTAAACATATAGTCAACGATTTTCTCTTTGTATTGTTCGCTTAAATCAACAGTTTGAAAAGGAATGCCAAGTTTTTCGGCAACTAAAAGTGCATCATTACTATCTTCTAACCACGGGCATTCATTTGAAATTGTAACAGAATCATCATGCCAGTTTTTCATAAAAAGACCTATGACTTCGTATCCTTGTTTTTGCAATAAATAAGCAGCAACACTTGAATCTACACCTCCAGAAAGCCCTACAACAACACGTTTCATGTTTTCAAATTAAGGTGCAAAAATACTAATTAAATTTGCCTTTTTTTGGGTTTTGCAAGATATTTAACAATTGGTAAAACAAGCTCTTTTTTAAGTTTTCCGTTTTCATAAAATTGCCATTTTCCTTTTTTAACTCCATCGACAAACATTCCTTTAGAATTAATGTTTCCGTTGGGTTCTCTAAAAATTGCTAAACCGTCATATTGACCATTTTTAAAAAAGGCTTCTTCTAATACAACTCCTTTTTCAGTATAAATTTTAGAAAGACCATTTTTTTTACCGTTGGTATATTGTGTCTCTTCCGCTAAATTTCCGCTTTTGTAATATAATTTTTTAGTTCCCGAAAGTTTTCCATTTTCATATTTTTCAATCATTTTAATGTCTTTTGACGCTTCATGATAATATTTCCACTCTCCTTCATTCAAACGATTGACAGTTTTTCCTTCGCTAACAATGTTTTTATTTTGATCATAAAAAATGGAGTAAGCTACTTTTCCATTGTCAGAAAAAGTTCGTGTTGCAATTATTGATTTGACTTTTGTATCATCATAAAAATTGAAAGTTCCGATTTCTACTCCATGCTCAAAATTTCCTTCAAATTTTGGTCTTTTAGATTCTTGAAAATAACCGCGCCAAAGTCCATTTTTTTTTCCGTTTTCATCAACTTGATTTATTTTTTCTTGCGATCTACAGAATGAAAAAGTGATTAGCAAAATAAAAAGTACAGCAAATTTGTTCATTTTTTTTTTTATTTATGGTATGCAAAAATAGGATTCTTAAAATGTTTAAACGCTAAAAAATAATTATTATTGAATTCTCATCAAAAAATGTGGTTAGTTGCAAAAATAAAAACGCTCTAACTAGTTAAATATAAATACGCTTTAATACTCAATTGGGGCATTCATGTTAATAAAAACCTGTGGATGTAAAATCTCTATTTTTCGAAACAAAAAATGCCTCAAAATGAATATGCCCCAAAAAGTTAGTCTCTATTTGGGGCATTTTTTATTGTCTCATTTTAAAATTTATTTTTTATTGTTCGCAGCTTTTTGCGCCTCAGCTTGTTCCATTACTTGTTGTAATTTTTGTTGGAATTTACCTTGTTTTTTTGGCTCTTTCAGTTTGTTTTCTTGAATTTGAGCATGAATTTTGTTATCGTCAACAATATAGTTTTTGATAACCAACATAATACCAATCGTTAAAGTGTTTGAAATAAAATAGTACAAACTCAATCCAGCACCATTACTGTTAAAGAAAAATAACATCATCAGAGGCGACACGTAAATCATAATTTTCATGATTTTTGCCATATCGGGCATGCCTTCTTGTTGCGGAGCTGCCATTTGTTGGTCGCCTGTAGTCATCTTCATGTAAAAGAAAATCGCAATTGACGCCAAAATCGGAAACAAACTTACATGATTTCCATAACCGGGAATGTAGAAAGGCAATTTTAAAACTGAATCAAATGTTGATAAATCATCTGCCCAGAGAAATCCTTTTTGTCGTAAACTAACTAAGGATGGGAAAAGTTGAAAAAGCGCATAAAAAACAGGCATTTGCAACAATGCCGGAATACAACC
>CALPKO020000040.1 GCA_943324165.2 Bdellovibrio sp. ZAP7
ATGCGTTAAGCCATTAACCAAAAAAGGCAAATAATTCTCATCGTTTTTGTCTAAATAAATCAAATTTGTCAGCGCATTTTGTCGGGTAGAGGATTCAAATTTTGGAGAAGCATAATCCAATAATTCTTGGTAAAACACTACTTTTTTTTCTTGCTGAAACGAATTGGTTTTCAATGCCAAAGTCAACCATAATATGCGTAAGTTTTTGTCGTTAAATCCAATCCAATCTTTCGTTTTTTCTAATAATTTGGTTTGCTCTTCTGGATATTTGGTCCACAAAAAGTGCAATGCAATTTCTTGTGTAATGTATGATTTATCATTTAAAAATGTTTCGTATTCTTTTTTGAAATCTAAAGGAATTGCTGTTAGATTTTGAATTATTGCTTGTCGTACTTCTATAGCATTGGTTTTCATGGCCAGTCGCAGCAAATCGACTTTTTCTTCAAAAGGAACGTCTTGTAATTGGTAAATAATCTCTTGTTTTATCGGATAAAACGCAGCGGAATTCATGACAATTTCAAATTGATTTCGCTTAACTGACAAAGGCAAATCTTTCTTTTCTGCCATTTCAAAATAGTTTTTTATAAACTTATTTCTCTTCAAGATGTTTAATGCTTCTTGCACTTCAAAACCAGAAGTTTCCAACCATTTTTGTTTAAAGCTATCGGTGTCAAAATCAGAAACCTTGTTGATTTCCGCCAAAAAATCGTCCGTTGAAACATTCTTGAATTGGTATTTTTCTAAATAGGTTTTAACTGCTTTTTGAAAATTTTTACTTCCCACATTTTCTCTCAAAACATGTACAGCCCAAGCACCTTTTTGATAAAAAGTCAATGAACTTGCTTTTTCATTTAAGATCGGAACGGTGTCTGTTTTTGCATTTTGTTGCAATCGCTCAGCCATTTCATACATTTTCCAATAAAAATAATCCTCGCCAAAAACCGATTGTTCAGCCAAAAGTGCATAATAAGTTGCAAATCCTTCTTGTAACCAATGGTGTTTTCCGGATTTAGCTGTAATTAAATCGCCAAACCATTGGTGTGCCAATTCATGTGCATTGACGTTGATGTAATTTCGATCGTTAAAAGCAATTGAATCTACTACAAAATCTTGTGAAAATACCGTAGCGGAAGTATTTTCCATTCCCGCATATAAAAAATCATGAACAGGAATTTGCTTATAGATTTCCCATGGATATTTTACGCCAATTTCGTTTTCTAAAAAGTCAAAAATTGATTTAGAATAGCGGTATGTAGTTTCAAATTTTGAAGCATCATCTTTTTGAAAATACATTTCCAGCGGGACTTTTGATGTTGATTTTTCGACAATTTTATCAAAATTCCCAATCGCCAACATCAACAAATACGATGACATCGGGCTTTTCATTCTGTATTGCCAAGTTTTTAAATTAGCCGTAAGTTTGGTTTTTTTGCAAATTCCATTAGCAATAACCTCGTATTTTTTGTCAAAAGTAACGTCTAAATTAAATATAACTTTTTCGTTCACATCATCAAAACTTGGAAACCAATTGCTGGTGTATTTGCCTTGTCCTTGTGTCCAAATTTCTAAATTTTGGGTTGCTTCTGAACCAAAAAAATACATGGTTTGTTTGGGTTGACAATGGTATTGGAAAGTCAATTTGTTTTTTCCTGTTTTAAAAGGTTTTATCAATAGTAATTGTTTGCTTGTTGATAAAAAACTCACTCCTTTTCCATTGATTTTTACATCTGTAAAAGTCATGTTTTGCGCATCAATTTTGATGGTATCTATTGCTTTAATTACTTCAAAATCATATTTCACTTCGCCTGAAACTGTTTTTTCAATTGGATTTACTGTGATTTTTCCTAATAGCGTTTTGAAATCAACCGATTCAGTTTGCTGACAAAATGCAAAAGCAGAAAACAATAAAATGAAATATTTGGTCATCGATTATGCTATTTCGTTGTACATCTTTAATAATTGATTCACGGTATTCCAATTTCGGATTGTGGCGGTGCAATTCAATTTTTTCTCGATGTATTTTTGGTCGAGTTTTGTTTTTCCAGCACCAATACTGTATTTGATGAAAATTCTCGATTCGTCAATAAAAGCCACATCAGGTTTGAACTGACTAATTTTCAAATCATTAATATTTTCTTTTTTTAATAAAATGGAAACAAAAGCGACGTACAATTTTTTGGTATCAACTTCTTTCTCAATCAAAAATGGATTGTTTGATAAGCAGTTTTCCAAATCATTTTTGCCAATTACAATAATAGGTACGTCGAAACCAAAAGTTCTAAATATTTCTTGCTTTATTAAAAATCCAACTTTAGCAGGATTTTCTTCTTCGGAATCAACAAAAACATTTCCCGATGCTACATAAGTCAAAACATTTTGAAAACCAATGTTTTGTAGTGCTGTCTTTAAGACTTCCATCTTAATCATGTTATGACCAGAAACGTTAATGCCACGAAGAAGTGCGAGGTGAGTAACCATATTTTGAATTTAATTCAAATGTACTATTTTTAAATTATTCTTAGATTGTCATTTCAATTTTCCTTACAAAAAACTATCTTCGCTTTCGATTATAATATTTAACAATCGAATATTTCTTTTCAATTTTAAGCTTAGATGAATCTTCTTCAAACTCCGATAGAATATTTGAAAGGTGTTGGTCCACAACGCGGAGATTTGTTGCGAAAAGAATTGGGTATTTTTAAGTACCAAGATTTAGTTAATTTTTATCCCAATCGATATATTGACCGAACCAGGTATTTCAAGGTCAATGAGTTACAAAACAATATTGCGGATGTTCAGGTAATTGGTAAAATTGTCCACATCAAAACGATTGAATTCGGAAAAAATCAAAAACGTTTAGTGGCCACTTTTGCAGACGAAACTGGTCAAATGGAGTTGGTATGGTTCCAAGGAATTAAATGGATCAAAGAAAGCTTAAAACTCAATGAAGTTTGTGTTGTTTTTGGGAAGTGTAGTTTATTTGGTAGTAACTTTAGTATGTCGCATCCAGAAATAGAATTGCTTGCTGAACACGAAAAAAGTTTGCGTTCAGCCATGCAACCAGTTTATCCATCAACTGAAACACTTAACAACAGAGGGATTTCTAACCGAACCATCAACAAAATGATGCAGCAGTTGTTTTTAGAAACCCAAGATTTGTTTACCGAAACTTTACCCGATTACCTTACTCAAGAATTGAAATTGATTTCAAAAAAAACAGCACTTTTTAATATTCATTTTCCAAAAAGTCAAGAGCTTTTAGCAAAAGCGCAATTCCGATTGAAGTTTGAAGAGTTGTTTTACATCCAACTGCAGTTGATTACTAAAAATCTAATTAGAAAACACAAAATAAAAGGACATCCGTTTACAAAAGTGGGAGAAAAGTTCAATGATTTTTTCACCAACCACCTGCCATTTGATTTAACAACTGCCCAAAAAAGAGTTGTTAAAGAAATTAGAAACGACATGGGGAATACTGCTCAAATGAACCGTTTATTGCAAGGAGATGTGGGTTCAGGAAAAACAATTGTAGCTTTCATGAGTATGCTTTTGGCCATTGATAATGGTTTTCAAGCTTGTTTGATGGCGCCAACAGAAATATTAGCTAATCAGCATTTTAATGGACTTTCTGATTTGGCTAAAGACTTGAATATAAATGTAAAAATACTTACTGGTTCAACAAAAGTTAAAGATAGAAAAGTCATTCACGAAAGTTTAGAGGATGGAACTTTAGACATTATTATTGGAACACACGCCTTATTGGAAGACAAAGTGAAATTCAATAATCTGGGTTTGGCAATTATTGATGAACAGCACCGTTTTGGGGTAGAGCAACGTTCTAAACTTTGGAAAAAAAATACCGTTCCACCTCACGTTTTAGTGATGACGGCTACGCCAATTCCAAGGACTTTGGCCATGAGTTTGTATGGAGATTTAGATATTTCAGTTATTGATGAATTGCCTCCCGGGCGAAAACCAATACAAACAGTGCATCGTTTTGATTCAAATCGATTGAAAGTTTGGAAATTTATTCGTGATGAAATCGCATTGGGAAGGCAAATTTATATCGTTTATCCTTTAATTCAAGAATCCGAAAAAATGGATTTTAAAGATTTAATGGATGGCTATGAAAGTATATCGAGGGATTTTCCTTTGCCGGATTATGCCATTTCTATTCTTCACGGAAAAATGAAGCCAGCAGACAAAGACGCAGAAATGAAGCGTTTTTCTGAAGGAAAAACCAATATTATGGTCGCCACAACGGTGATTGAAGTCGGGGTGAATATTCCAAATGCCAGTGTTATGATTATTGAAAGTGCCGAACGCTTTGGACTTTCGCAATTGCATCAGTTGAGAGGTCGTGTAGGTCGGGGAGCAGAGCAAAGTTATTGTATTTTGATGACTTCCCACAAATTATCAAATGATTCTAAAACCAGAATGGATACCATGGTTGCCACAAATGATGGTTTTGAAATTGCCGAAGTTGATTTGAAATTACGTGGCCCCGGCGATTTGATGGGCAAACAGCAGAGCGGTGTTTTGAATCTTCAAATCGCTGATTTGGTAAAAGACAGGCAAATTTTGATTTTAGCAAGAAACTACGCCACGACAATTTTAAAAGATGATGCACCATTGCAAAAACCAGAAAATACTATTTTGAAAAATGTTTTTTTAGAATTAACTAAAAAACAAAATATCTGGAATTATATCAGTTAATCTAGTTCAATTGCTTTTCAAAATTAACATCAAATAAACTGACAAAAGCATTGTTAATGGTGTGATTTGAATTAATTATCATTGTTCTATGAATTTTGTTGATTACCCATTTATCTTTTAAATCATCAAAATTTGCAGCTCGGTATTCTTTTATGTTTTTGAAATTGTAATTTGATAAAAGTGTTTTCCATTTTTCTTGATTTTCATCTACATTGATAGCAATAAATTGATAATCAAGATGTCTTTTTGCTAAATCCAATATTTTTTTATGGGCAGCAATCATGTGTGAATCTAAATTTTCGGTCCAAAAAAACAAAACTGTTTTCTTTTTAATTAAACTACCTATTGAAACTAAATTGTCATTTTGGTCATATAATTTTGTTTCAGGTAAATCGTTTCCAATTTTTAAAAGTTGGATGGCATTACCAATTTTAATAATTTCATTGCGCTGACTTTTGTCTGAAGAAATACTGTAATATTTGTCAAGGAATTTTTTGTTGTTGGAAATGTTCTGGTCTTCCAATAAATAGCAAAAAGCAATATTATTTAAAATCGTATTTTTTATTGCTTTACTTTTAAATAAGGTATCAGCAATATTCAATTTCCTAACGTTTAATTCAAATGATTCGTCTAATTCGCAAGTTGTTACAGTTTTTTTGTCGGACGCAATGTTATTCAACATGTGGTTTAAATATTTTACAAATGGAGAAAAATTTATAAATTTTGTATTATTAAAATCTATTTTTTTTCTAAAATCATAAAAACCATGAGGAAGGTTTTGTTTAATTTTTTCTCCTGTTCTCATTTCATGAACCATTGGATATAATTCTTTTTTTGAATAATCATAAAAATCTAATGTTGCTTTTGCGTACAGGTCAAAACCATCACTCCAGTTAATCTGTTCTTTTTTAGTAAGATAGAATTTTTCCTTTGCTTTGTAAGAGGAATCTATGTTTTTCGAAAAATCATTGATTTTATAATCTAAAACGCCAAATAATTTGCTTTTATCGTCTTCATTTTTAAGGTACAATTCCATTAAAAAATTATTTTTTTCTTCTCCACGGCCACTAAACACTATAGATTGATCAAAATCTTTGGAGTTGATTGAAACCATCAGACTATCATTTTTTTCAAAATAAATGTATTGGTATTCTGGCTCGTGTTTGAAAGAATATAATCCGGGTGATAATGAATCAAATTTGATAAAGAAAGTGTTTTCTTTTGATAGAGGAATAGTATCAACTATTTCAGAATCTTTACAAAAAAGCACATAAGGATTAGTTGGATTGGTTACTTCTCCACCAAAATAAGCTACGTAATTATCGTCTTTGAACTTTTTGCCGCACGAAAATAAGGTATAAAATAAAGCTAAAATGCTTATAAATAGTATTTTTTTCAATAGGGGAGTCATTTAAATTACTTTACAGAAACAAATATATTTTTATAAAATTGAACTTCTTGTTAAGGTACAGTTAAAATAAACTTAATGATTATAAATGTTGCCATCGTTGCTTCGATTTGCTGTATTTTTTCTACTTTTGCAAAAAATAAAAAGAAATATTTAATGTTAACTATCAATAATTTATCAGTTCAATTTGGCAAACGAATATTGTTTGATGAAGTAAATACCGTTTTTACGCACGGAAATATTTACGGAGTAATCGGAGCCAATGGTGCTGGGAAATCTACTTTTTTGAAAATTATTTCAGGTGAAATGGATCCAACTGCTGGACATGTTCATTTAGAATCTGGAAAAAGGATGTCGGTTTTAAACCAAAATCACAACATGTTTGACGAACACACTGTTTTAGAAACCGTGATGATGGGGAACAAAGTTTTGTTTAAAGTGAAGTCAGAAATGGATGCTTTATATGCAGATTATGATGATAAAAACGCCGACAGAATAGGGGAGCTGCAAGTTCAATTTGAAGAAATGAATGGTTGGAACGCTGATTCAGATGCAGCGTCATTGCTTTCAAGTTTAGGAATTTCAGAAGACAATCACTATACTTTAATGAGTGATTTGGAAGGAAAACTAAAAGTGCGTGTGCTTTTAGCACAGGCGCTTTTTGGAAATCCAGATTTGTTGATTATGGATGAGCCAACCAATGATTTGGATTTTGAAACCATAGCTTGGCTAGAAAATTTCTTGGCTAATTATGAAAACACGGTTATTGTTGTTTCTCATGATAGGCACTTTTTAGACGCAGTTTGTACCCATATTTCTGATATTGATTTTAGCAAAATAAATCACTACTCAGGGAATTATACTTTTTGGTATGAATCGAGTCAATTGGCTGCAAAACAGCGCGCACAACAAAACAAAAAAGCCGAAGAAAAGAAACAAGAATTAGAAGAATTTATCCGTCGTTTTTCTGCGAATGTGGCGAAATCTAAGCAAGCAACTTCTCGTAAAAAAATGATTTCTAAATTAAATATTTCAGAAATAAAACCGTCAAGTCGCCGTTATCCTGCCATTATTTTTGACCAAGAAAGAGAAGCGGGCGATCAAATTCTGAATGTTCAAAACCTGAGTGCTTCGATTGATGGAGATGTTTTATTTACCGGAGTTGATTTGAACATGGCAAAAGGAGATAAAATTATTTTATTTTCTAAAGATTCACGAGCTACTACTGCTTTTTATGATATTTTGAATGGATTGCAAAAACCAGATTCAGGAAATTTTGACTGGGGAGTTACAACAACGCAAGCTTATTTGCCTGTCGATAACCATTCTTTTTTCGAGAATGATTATTCGTTGGTAGATTGGTTACGTCAATGGGTAAAAACAGAAGAAGAACGCGACGAAGTTAACATTCGAGGTTTTCTTGGAAAAATGATTTTCTCAGGAGAAGAAGCACTAAAAACAAGCCGTGTTTTGTCTGGTGGAGAAAAAGTTCGTTGCATGTTATCTCGAATGATGATGCAAAGGGCGAACGTTTTGATGATTGATGAACCAACAAGCCATTTAGATTTAGAATCAATTACGGCCTTCAACAATTCATTGAAGAACTTTAAAGGATCTGTTATTTTTACAACGCATGACCACGAATTTTCACAAACTGTTGGAAATCGGGTTGTAGAATTGACACCAAAAGGAGCAATTGACCGTTACATGACTTTTGATGAATATTTAGAAAATGAAAATGTAAAAGAATTAAGGATTAAAATGTATTCATAACTTTGAAAAGATGCAGGTATTGAAAAGAGAACTTATATAAATTCGGTTTATTTATTTAATATTGTAGTCAATTTGAATCCAAAACGTAATTTTGCTAATTAAACTTAAATAAATTAATGAATACATTTACCAGCAATAATTATTCAAAAACTAGACCTTCTTTATTTTTTTTACCTCTATTTTTTTTTTCAATAATCATATTATTTCTATACAGTCAAGACGCTTTGTCGGCTGTTAAGTATATAGAAATCCAAAAAAAATATTTTTATATAATTAATTTTAAGTTGGCTCAATTTTCCCTCTTAATTTATAACATTACTCAAATTGGAGATGCATTAATTTTTTTATCTTTTCTAACTATTTTTATCGTTTATATCCCTAAAATTTGGGAGTCTTTAATCCCCTCTTTACTAGTTTCAGCAATATTTTCAACGACATTAAAGTTTTTTTTTAAAATTCCAAG